>NZ_JBNARB010000003.1:0-159723 GCF_049723235.1 Thermovenabulum sp.
CGTAGTTTCTTCCCATCTTTTTTGTTCTTCCTGTATCCTGCTAAGGGTTTCTTTGCCAAACAAGTTTTTTCCCTCCCATTTGCAAATTTTGAATATTAAATATTGCAGTGAGGAATGGGTAACAGCTTTTAATAAAAATTCTGTTACCCATTCCTTCGTGTTCAATTACTATTAAAACTAAAAGCCAGAAATTATATATTATGCACCTAAAACAGTATGGAGCAATATGGTCCATATTACCATGAAAAGAAGTGCTATGGGATATGTGGCACCATAACCGGTAGCAACCTCATCAGTTCCAGTAGCTTCTATAGCCGCACCTAAACCGGGTGTGCTGGTCATTCCGCCACATATTGCTCCAGAAAGAAGTATCCAGTTAATCTTCCATATATACCTTCCAATTAAAAATCCTACTAATTCGGCAAATAAACCTGCTACAAATCCTATAACACAAAGTATCACACCTGTCTGTTTTACTACTTGTACCACACCGGCTCCGCTATCAAGACCTACAATCGCAAGGAAAAACGCAAGACCAAGTTCTCTAAAATTTGCCAGAGTTTCCTTGGGCATTCTGGTATTTAAAGAACCTATTTTACCGAAATATCCCAGTAAAAGTGCTGATATCAATACGCCACCTGTTGTTTCTAACTTTATAGGTGTTGCAATTCCTGGAATTCTGAAGGGTATACTTCCTATAATTATTCCCAATGCAAGTATTATACAATAACTTAAGAGATTGAATTTTTCTTTTACCTGGGTAGGCTCTGCCTTCGGGTTTTTATCTCCCTGTCCCCCCTGCATCATTTCTATCCTATATTGTTCTAATTCCTTTTTTACATCTATCCGGAATATTAATGGAGCTAATTGAACAAAAAGTATAACAACTATTACGCCAAAGGGGTAAGCTACTGCATGCCCAATAGTAATGTTTGGATTATTTTTCGTAGCTTCAAGAGCTGCTGCAAGGCCAGGTGAGCTTGTCAGTGCTCCAGTATAAGTTCCCGATACCAGATAAGGGTCAAGAGTACCCTGGTAAATCAAAGTAAGAATATAAGTTGCAAATGCTCCGGCAAAAGTTATTATAATTCCTAACAAAACAAATTTAAGTCCGTATAGTTTTATTACCCTTCCTATATCCTTTGCCGCCAATAAGCCAACAGCTGATACAAATATTATTAAACTGAAGGTAAAAAGAACCTTTTCAGGTTTATATCCGAGAGCCCCAAAAACGAGGCCCACAAAAAGTGCTCCCGATGTCTCAAGGCTTATACCCTTTACCTTGATTTTCCCTAAAATCAATCCAAGAGCAGTAACAACAAACAGGATGAAAAATTTATTGCCCATTACACTTTTAATAAACGCATCCACAGTTTCCCCTCCTTAAAATTTAAATTAAAGATTTTAAAAAATACAAGCTTTATAATATTGAATTCATCCTCCCTTCTTTCATAAATTTTATATGCCAGGAAAAAGCTTCTTCAAGAATATGCGGAGTATGGGTTAAACCTGCTTTTTCTATCGCCTTATTGAAGTATTCCATTAAAGCATCTTTATAATCAGGATGTGCACATTTTTTAATAATCTCCTTGGCCCTTTCCTTAGGACTTAATCCCCTTAAATCAGCAAGGCCTTGTTCTGTAACGACAACCATTACATCATGCTCAGTGTGGTCTACATGAGAAACCATCGGTACTATGCAGGAAATCGCCCCGTTCTTTGCAGTAGAAGGAGTAGCAAATATGGATATATATGCATTTCTTGTAAAATCCCCTGAACCTCCGATGCCGTTCATCATCTTTGTCCCCATGATATGAGTTGAATTGACATGTCCATAAATATCCACTTCAATAGCCGTATTCATTGCTATAACACCAAGACGCCTTATTATTTCAGGATTATTACTTATTTCCTGCGGCCGGAGTATGATTTTCTTTCTGTAAAAATCAATATTCTTGTAGAATCTATCAAGGCCTTCTTCCGAGGGAGTAACAGAAGTGCCGGAAGCAATTACCATTTTCCCGCTGTCCAAAAGGTCAAAAACCGCGTCCTGAATTACTTCTGAATAGAATTCCAGTCCTTCAAAAGGTGAATCCAATAGGCCTTTTAAAACTGCATTAGCTATATTCCCTACGCCTGACTGGAGAGGAAGCAGGTTTTTCGGGAGCCTTCCCTTTTTAACCTCATTTTCTAAAAAATCTATAAGATGTTCGGATATTTTTTTAGACGTCTCGTCAACAGGTGAAAGAGGTCTTACACTGTCCTTTCTATTGGTAAGGACGATAGCAGCGATTTTATCAGGGTTGCACGGTATATAATCTTTCCCAATTCTCTGATCTACCCTGGTTAAAGGAATAGGTTTTCTATCAGGTGGATTTTCCGGTGTATAAATATCATGCATACCCTCAAGTTCTAAAGGATGACTTTCATTCAACTCAATTATCACCTTTTCCGCCATTTCCACAAAAACAGGGCTGTTGCCCAGAGAAGTAGCTGGAACTATACCCCCATCCTCCCTAATGGCAACAGCTTCTATAATTGCTACATCAATCTTCCCAAGAAAACCATATCTTATCATCTGCGGCATATGGCTAAGATGAAGGTCCACAAATTCTATTTTTCCAGAATTAATGGCATTTCTTATACTTTCATTGGTCTGATAAGGAATTCTTTTTGCTATTGCATTGGCCCTTGAAAGAGTCCCGTCAAGCTCGTCACCTACAGAAGCACCTGTATAAAGTATTATTTTTAAATTTTCCCTCTCCGCTCTTTTTGCAATTGCCATCGGTACTTCTTTTGGGTAACCGGAGGGAGTAAATCCACTGGTTGCTACTGTCATACCATTCTTAATTAAATTGGCCGCTTCGTCTGCACTCATAATTCTGTCTTTTAACGTTGGCAGACGCAATCTCTCTCTCGAAACATTCATAAAAATTATCACCTCGCTGTTTTTTTATAAAATAAAAACGGCCTAAGACAGCAAAATATCGCTATCTTAGGCCGCACATTACCTGCTTTTATGATAAAAGTTATTTTCTATCATCCACAGGTAAATGGCCCTCTTATTTTATTAAATTTATTTTAAGAAATTATTCATCCTTGCTTTCAATATTTTTTAAATAGTTCTTATATCTTAGCTGACATATTTTCAAAGCTGTTATTATAGATTTTTTAGCAGTGCCTAAGTATTGCCTTTCAAATATATTGATTATTTCATCAATTTTATTGAGATTTTTTCCTATTACAGCATCTCTAAAAAATTGTTTGGCAACGGATGTGGCAAGTGTAATATCTGCATCAATTATTTCGGCATTTTCTTTATTAATTCGAAGTGCTATACCCACTACATCGTAAAGCTTATACGCAGTCGTTTCTTCTGGAAGTTTAGCATATCCTGTTATTAAAATTTCAGATTGATTTACCCTATTCATACCAACACCCTGTATATTTGTGATAAGTATAACTTTATCTTTTATATATTATTTCGATAAAAATATAAAATTTCCTTCTTATTTTTTTATGTATACAATATTTTTTAGTTTTCAAAAACATAAGTTTTTTAATATAATATATTTAGCAATTTTTCACCAATTTTGAGACTTAAAGGAAGGGATTTTATGTTAAGGAATACCCAAGATATTCTTGAAAAAATAAATATTTTAAAAAACCTGCTACTAAATAACAATAAAAATAATGTATTAACGGGGGCCGGAATTAGCACCGAAAGCGGTATCCCCGATTACAGGAGCAAGGGCACGGGGCTCTGGGAAAAATTTGACCCTATGAAATACGTCAGTGTAACAGCACTTATGACGGATCCAAAAAAGTTCTTTGATTTTAATATACCCACCTGGACAAAATACGTTAATGCACAACCAAATATTGCTCATAAGGTAATAGCAAAACTTGAGGAAATGGGATACATACAAACAGTAATCACTCAAAATATCGATGGTTTACATATTAAAGCTGGTTCAAAAAGGGTAAGAGAAGTGCACGGGCATTTAAGGACTTGTCATTGTATGGAATGCAATAGAACCTATCCCTTTGAAGAAATGGCTAACCAATATTTCGCCGGAAAAAATCCTCCTCACTGCAGTTACTGTAATGGTATGCTCAGGCCTGACGTGGTTTTGTTTGAAGACCCCATGGGAAAGGATTATTTAAAAGCCCTTGAGGATATGGAAGGATGTGAACTTTTAGTAGTGGTAGGGAGCAGCCTTCAGGTTTACCCTGTAGCGGACCTTCCTTCCTTTGCAAAAAAATTGGCCATCATCAACAAAGAGGAAACCCCCTGGGATAGGTATGCAGACCTTGTAATTCATGAATCCATAGGAGAGGTGTTTAGACATCTTGCAGATATAATGCAAATTAATGTCAATTGATATAATAAAGTTTTATAGCAAAACCTTAATTTTTTCCTTGATTTTTATATTATCCACTTTTACTTCACAGTTAAAAGCAAATATATCAACACCGGCATTCCGAGCCTTGATTAGTTCTTCAGAAAAAACTTTATCCATTTCCCGGTTAGGGCGAAAAATCTCAGCATCTTCCCTTTGCACAATAAAAAGGACACCGGCAGAGTAACCTTCTTTTTTGGCTTCAATCAAATGTTTTAAATGTTTTGTTCCCCTTACTGTCGGTGCATCCGGAAAAAAAGCCACCGCATTCTTTACAAGGGTTACCCCTTTAACTTCCAAAAAATAATCTATGCGTTCGGAATTACCCAGTCCTATATCAAAACGGCTATCTTTAAATCTGACTTCCGTTTTTAAATTTATATACTCTTCAAAAAAGGGAGCAAGAGCTCCCCGTTTTATTTCTTCAACGGCAAGTTTTGAAGGAATTGAGGAATCAACAGAAATTAAATTTAAATCCTTTTTGACAAATATTAAATCATATTTATGCTTCCTATTTTCATTTTTTGATTCAAGCAGTATAACTTCCGCCCCCGGTATAAATAGTTCTTTTAGCCTCCCGCTATTTGGAACGTGAACGGTAATCTCTTTTTCGTTTAATAAAACTTGCGCCTCAAATCGATTCAGCCTTTTTACAAAAATCGCTTCAATTTTTTCGCCCTCTATTTTCATATTCTTCTCCTTATAAAAATAATCTAAAGCCCCTTTTTATATCGGCGGTTTTTATAAAATAAGTCCTGTTAGGGTTTAAAAAGAATTCAAAAGGAAAACCAAGCCCCTGTCCGTATATATCAAGAATTTCCACATCCTCCACATCGGGATGAGTGGTGAAAAACTTTTGGAGCATGATCCCAAAAGGTTTTGCCAGAATATTTGCAAAAAGAAAAGCTACTAATATATTTAATAAACTAAAGTGTTTATAAAAGATTAATACAATAACAAAAGCAAGAGAAAATAAAAAATTGGCGGCAGCAATAGAAGTTCCGCATCGTGGGTGCAGTGCTAAACTTATTTCTCCCCGTCTCATCCTTAAAAGGCCTTCCCGGGCTGCATCTAAAATTTCGTAAGGAGGGGGAAGGTCCGGCCCCGATAGGGTAAAACCATTGGAATAAGCAAGCCCGCCTATTCTTAAATTTCGCCCATATCTTTCTTCCAGCACATTTACAGTGGCATGCTCTAAGCTGTGATTTTTTCTTACCCTTTTATCCGCGGCAATTTTTATTATCTGCCAGGGTATTGTTATAACATTATAAAAAGAGTTAAAAATTAAAACATAGGGCAGTAAAAATAATGAACCTATTATAAAAAATATCAGAAAGGGAAGTATCAGATACGGGAAGAAAAAAAATATTAACAAAAGCATTAATAAAAAGGGCATATTATTACCTTCCTTTTTCTAAATTTAAATTTATTTTTTATACCTAATAATCATTTTATAAAATTTGCTTTGTTTTTGCTATACCTGTGAATTAAACTTAATAAAAATGGGTGCGTTTTTTGCACCCTTATTCTTTTCTTTTTGGTTTTCTTCCCAGGTAAATTCTTTCCGGATCCACCTTCATCCTTAAAATCATTAACTCTTCTTCCGTAGGTGGCTCCATAACTCTGCATCTTGAAATATCAAGATCAAATCCCGTATTCTGTTTTACAAATTCCGGGTCGATTCCCGGATAAATTTCGTCAAGGTAAAGTATACCCGTTTCGGGATCGGGTTTCATTTTGCAAAGGTCGGTGACCACTACCAAATCTCCGCCCCTGAAAAGCCCGTAATCGAATCTCGTCTCCCCTTTTGGCCCCCTCATTCCCGCCGGTGTAGTTAAATATTGGACCTTCTCGGGGAGGCGCCTTTTCTCGTGGACCATCATGGCGATTATCTTATCCGCTAAGCTGGCTATACTGTTTGCCCCTCCACTCCCTGTAAACCTTACATCCGGTCCTCTTCCCGTTTCGGAAACCCCTTTAGGCCAGTAGCTACCTATTGCTGTTGAATTAAGGTTACCGTATTTATCGCATTCAGCTGCTCCGAGAACTCCGAGGGTACAGTATCCCCTTGCCGCTAAGGTTCCGAAAGCATCTACAAGAGTGGAAAGGGTAGATGCCTGATAGCACGCTCGGGGGTCCGCAACGGAAACGGGTATATGTTCAATTTTAGGACCTACCGTGCCCGCTTCCAGGATTATTGTCATATTAGGAGCATGGGTATGCTGGGCAAGCATAGCGGCAAGAAGGGGTAATCCTGTCCCTACAAACGCAAAGGCCTCGTCGGGCATTTCCCTTGCCGTTGCCACAGCCAAAAGTTCCATATAGGTGTATTTATCTTTTTCCAGACCCATTTTTATTAAGTATTCTTCATATTCCTTAACATTTATATCTAAAGGCATTTTTTCACCCTTCCCTCAATTGAATCTGTCAAGGTTCGGATTATAGTGGTATTTAGGATCGGTTCTCAATGAAAAAAGTTTTTTAATTCCTACCTTATTATATAAGTAATCCCAATCATCCTTGGTTTCCTTTACATGCTTTTCCCAGAATTCCTTTACTTTTTCCTTTGGCTGATGATTAACCTCTTTTACGTAATTCTTAAACCACGAATAATCGTAATCATAGTAATTGGGAACGGCACTGGGGTAAGCACCGAAGGGTTGTTCCACAATAGCATGTACAAAATGAGCAGCTATCTGGTTATGTTCCGGAACGGCTCTTAACTCTTCCGGCGGACATATTCTTTCACATTCGACAATTAAAATCCTTCCGCAAAGGGATTGATCCAGGTCCGGACCTATAAGTCCTTCTATTCTTACGGTGCCGTCGAGAGCAACTCTCTGAGCCCTTACTACACATACTTCGGGCATTAAAGGTGGTACAAGGGCTACCTTAACTCCTTCTTTTCCGGTATACTTTTTCGAATTTATCTTGCCATCTCTGTAAGCATTAGTCTTATTTACGCAAGAATCTTCCCCGCTTAAAAACCTTCTGGGTCTTAACCCAAATCCCTCAAAGGGGTCGTCTATAATTTCATATTTTTTGGGAGGTATTCCGGGGTGAATAAACTCTCCGTTTTCCTTCTTGCCTCTTAGCCCGGCTTTTTTGAATGTATCGTATTCGATAAGATCGCTGCCAATATCGCCAAGACAGGGCATAAAAGGAAGTCCCAATCTTCCTGCTAAAGTCCTCTGAGCAAAGCTCCAGTTACTGTAATCTTCTATAAGTTCGATTTCTCCCGATTCAATGGCCTGCCTTATAGCATAAGCAACGGGCATGCCACCTTCCAGGCCTAAGTAAGTGGTTTCGAGCCACTTGATTAATCCCGCTCCAGCCAGCATTTCTTCAACCAGTGTTCCACCGTTCATGGTAACAAAAAGGTTGTCTATTCCCTGCCTTACAATCTCCCTGGCAATTGTCATAGGTCTCCTTAATATCGTAAATCCGCCAAAGGCTATGTGGGTTCCCGGCTTAATAAACCTTTCAACAGCCTCTTTTGCGGTCATAACCTTGTTTTTAAGTTCGGAGTTGCTCATAATCTTACTCCTCCTTTAGTAAAGGAATAACTTCCTTTAGTTTCTCCGATAAAAGTTGTAAGAATTTTACTTTTTCATCAAGGTATAAAATAGAATTTTCCAGTTCTTTTTTCAAACACTCTCTTTCTTCTCCTTTTATACCTTGGCTTTCTTTAAAAAATTCATCATATCTTTCAAGAGCCTGTTTTGAAAGGATTTCTGCTTCCAGCAGACTGTTATTGCAGGCATTTAAAAGCCATATATAGTTCATTAGATTTTTCATTATAATTCCCCCTGATCCAGTTGTATTTTAAGCCATAGGAGTTTTGTTTTCGGGAGTTTTTTCCTTAACAAAGGTTCCTGTAAAAATTAATATCATACCTATTAATATCCCCGGAATTAGAGGGTCTATATTCTCGGGTAGAATAAATTTCCCTATCAGCACCGTTAATGGGCTTATAACCATTGACAGGATTGCAAATCTCCTGTCAACCCTTCCTCTCATAAATATTGCCGCACATAAGGGAGCAAAAACTGTAGCTCCCCGAAGTCCCATAGACATAAAGCTCCACTTTAAAATCAGGGATTTCAGGTTTCCGGTGATGAATAAGAGCGTGATGCTCAAAACCGCTATTATACTTAATCTCGTTACCTTCAGCAAAACACTGTCATTGGCCTTTGGATTAATAAATTTTGCATATATATCCTTTGCAAAGATGGTGCTGATCCCCAGCGTAAGCCCGGAACCTGTTCCTGCAACGGCAATGAGTAAAGTTGCGAGTATCACTCCTCCCAGCCAGGGGTTTAAATGGTTTATAACGAACAAAGGTAACGCCGAGGCTGGATTTATGCTGGGAAAATTAGCCTTCATATAAAGTCCTATTAAAATTCCCGCTATACCGATTGGAGGAATAATTATAGCACTAATCAATGCACCTTTTTTAGCTTCTTCTACGCTTTTTCCTGATACCACCGCCTGGAAATAGGTCTGTGTGGAAATAACGCCTATAACCAGCGAGAAACCTGCTGCAAAATCTACCCAGAATCCTCTCCCGAATAAGTTAAAGTATGGGTTTGCCGGAAAGGTACTAAATATTCCCGGTAATCCTCCCAGGCCTTTATACGAAATAATGCCTCCCACCAGCATTGCAAGATATAAGAGTAAAAGTTTTGCCACACCGACAATTCCCGCACCCCATACCCCACCGAAAATCACGTAGGTAGCCATAATTAATATCGCAATTACTGCAGCCGAAAAAGGCAGCATTTTAAACATTGATGTAATCAAGGCTACGGCAGAAAGAACCTGAGCTACAATATTTAAAAACATGCCAATAGAAACAAAAATACTGGAAATAGGCCCTGCAATTTGCCCGAATTCCTCGCAGAGAATTTGAGGTATTGTACCTTTATTCATTTTATAAAAGGGTTCGGCAAAAAAAAGCGCCAGAACCAGACATCCTATACCGGCTCCTAAGGTGAACCACCAGGCAGAAAGCCCGGAAACAAAAGCAAGCTGAGCCGTTCCGATGGTAGACGCGCCTCCTACCAGCGTTCCCGTTATTGCTCCGACAATTACGGATGAATCCGCTCTTCTTCCTCCCGTAGAAAAATCGGAAGAACTTTTTATATTCCTACCCGAAAAATATCCGAGAAAGGTGATAAAAAGCAGTGTAATCACTATTCCGAAAGTATGTTCATAGGTAAGGTTGTACAATTTAAAACCTCCTTATCGTCTATATTTTGTCTATTTTTATTATTTTTTGTAAATTGCCAAACTTTTAACTAACTTGTCTGATTAAATGATACAATAAATTAAAAAAATAATCAATAATAATAAATTATAAAAAAAATACCACCCCGGAGGGTGGATATAATAAAACTTTTTCAGTTTTTTAGAGGATTTTTACAATATCCTTCAAAATTACATCCGCTGCAGAATTCTTTATAAAATTCTAAGGATATTAAGGAAAGATTTTTTTTCAAATCAGAAAAACAAACTGAATCCCCTGCAGCAAATTTTAAGTGCTTTAAAGCCAAATTATCCAAACTTTTTACCTCATCTTCTGAACTCAACGAATAATGACAAGTATAATCTTTAAGATATTTACATTCTCCGCATACATCATCAGGACCCTCTACGACCTTTACCGTATCTCCCTCGGCCATTTTTTTCTTTATAAATTGCACATTTTCTTTAAACCTTTCATCAATTCCATCACCATCGTAATAATTCAAACAAATTAAATGATGCCCTCGAAGTTTAATCATAGGCTGTTGTCATCTTTCCTCAATAATATTTAAAAATTCTTCCGCAATCATATCCGGATAAAGACCATTTCTGTAATTTCTGCGGGCTACAATGTAATCAGCCTGCATACCCTTTTCGTAAATCTCCTTTATTTTAGCAGGTATTTCTACGTAATTTCCAATTTCTCTATAGTTTTCATCCAGGAAAATAAAAGTGGGAATTCGAGGTTTTCCATCGTATTTATAATTTTCTAAAATTTCTTCATGACCTTCTTTTGGCAGTATTGCATAATCTATGACTCCCGAGGTTTTTGCCATTTTTATAAGGACGGGAACGGCGGCAATGCAATCGGGACACCAGCTTTCAGCAAAAACCAGGACCTTTATTTTTTTATTGATTTCATTAATTCTTTCCAACAATTTATCGCTAAAGTTTATTTTGCCGTAAATATCCTCAATCTTTTTCCTCGTTTTTTCGTCAGCTTGTTCTAAAAAATCTTCAAAATCTATCCCCTTTAAAAAAAGCTTTTTAAAATCCATCATCCTCCCGTTAGCTCAAGCTGAATCTTTTGCTTGAGGCTGGGCTATTTATATTCCGCCCTTTTTAATGCATCCGATCCCAGCAGGCGGTTTTTCGGATACATTATACTCACCTTAATATAAAGTATAGCATAAAAATTTTTTTAAAACATCGATTGTATCTTACTTATAAAAAACTTATTATCTTTTATTTAACGTAAAATTATGATATATTTTGATTTAACAACATCAATCTTCAAATTTTTCCTTTTTTAGATACCGGAGGTAAAATATGTTATCACAGATAAAAATACCCCAGGACGTTATAGAAGTTATAAAATGTTTCAAAAATAGCGGTTATCAAGCCTATATAGTAGGAGGGACAGTAAGGGATGCGCTTTTAGGAAAAGAAAATTTTGACTATGACATATCTACCAGTGCCCGGCCTTATGAAATACAAAAAGCTTTGCCAAAAGCAATTCCTTACGGTGAATTTGGAACCTTTTTGTATGTTCTAAAGGACAAAAAAATAGAGATAACTCCCTTTAGAAATGACGCTCCGGGAAGAAAGCCCCAGTACGGTTTTGCTGGCTCTATTGAAGAGGACCTGTCAAGAAGGGATTTTACAATAAATTCTATTGCTTACGATCCTATCGAAAATAAAATTATTGACCCCTTCGGAGGAATAGAAGATATTAAAAATAAAATAATAAGATGCACCGGTTCTTCAAAAAGAATCTGGGAAGACCCTCTCAGGGCATTAAGAGCGGTAAGGTTTATGGCACAGCTCAATTTTTCCATCGAACCTTCCACATTATACACCATAAAAGCAAAATCTGCACTATTAGAAACTATTTCCAAAGAAAGGATCAGGGATGAGTTTTCAAAAATACTCCTATCTGATAATTCTTACGAAGGCCTTAACATGCTTTTTTTGACAAATCTTTTGGATTATATTATACCTGAACTTTTAGAAGGAATGGGAGTTGAACATTACAATAAACCCTATGATGTATTGGAACATAATCTTATAATGAGTAAGTACCTTTCAAAGAAGTTATACCTTAAGCTTGCCGGAGTTCTGCATGATGTAGGAAAGCCCTTTTGTGCCCAAAAAAAGGAATACGGATTAGAATTCCCCAACCACCATGAGATATCTGCCAGAATAGCCGAAGAAGTTTTAAGAAGGTTAAAGTACGACTCAAAAACCATTAAAAAGGTGATCCATTTAATAAAACATCATATGTTTATTTTTTACCCTGAAGATGACCTTTATAAAGCAAGAAAGCTTGTTTTTACTGTGGGGTGGGAGAATATTTACGACCTCATTGAAATCAGAAAAGCCGATAGGCTTGCCAGCGGTTTTCCCCAGGCAATAGGCCCGGGATTATCAAGTCTCATAAACAAATTAGAAATTTTGCAGAAAGAAAAATTAGATTATAACCTAAAGGACTTAGCCGTAAAAGGCGATGATTTAATTAAAGCCTTTAATTTAAAGCCGGGTCCTCTAATAGGTCAAATTTTGAGCTATCTTTTGGAAGAAATTTTAAAAGATCCATCTTTAAATGAGAAAGATACTCTCCTTGAAATGGCAAAAAATAAATTTTACCCCAAGAAGGAGGAAATGTAAATGAAAATCGGTTTAATAAGTGATACCCATGGAAGTGCAGAAGCCTTTTTAAAAGCCTTCGATATTATTAAAGACTGCGACCTCATAGTGCACTCGGGGGATGTTTTATACCACGGCCCGAGAAACCCGCTCCCGGCAGGTTATGACCCGCAAAGATTAGCCCGTTTATTGAACGAATGTAATAAACCCATTGTTGCAGCCTGCGGTAATTGCGATGCCGATATAGACCAGCTGTTGTTGAGATTCCCCCTTCAAAACAGCTATGCTTTAATATATACTTATGCAAAAAAAATAGTGGCCATTCACGGCCACGATAAACCTCTTGAGGACTGGTTGAGCCTATGTAATGATTGGGGTGTGGATTTTTTAATTGCAGGACATACTCATGTTAAAACTATTGAAAAAATAGGCAATGTAATGCTTATAAATCCCGGTTCAACCTCTTTACCAAAGGACGGTATTCCTTCCTGCGGAATAATCCTCGAGGATGTGGTAAAACTTTACAATATTGAGTCAAAAGAAGTAGTATTAGAATACAAATTAGTATAGTCCAATATCTTTTCTAAAATGCATTCCTTCAAAATATATTTCCTTCAAAGCATCATACGCCTTTTCCCTTGCCTCGTTTAATTTTGCTCCCATCGCTGTTACCGAAAGAACCCTGCCGCCGGATGTGTAATATTCATTACCGGATTTTAAAGTGCCCGAATGAAAAACAAGAGCTCCTTTTTGCTTTGCCTTTTCAAGGCCTATTATTTTTTTGCCTTTTTCGTACTTGCCGGGATACCCGCCCGATGCGGCAACCACATTTACTGCAAATAGTCCTTCCCATTCGATGGTTTGTTTATCAAGATTCCCGTTAATTATACTTTCAAAAATTTCTACAACATCACTTTTTAAAAGCGGCAATACCGCCTGAGCTTCAGGGTCACCAAAACGGCAGTTGAATTCAAGTACCTTAGGACCTTCTTTTGTTAGCATTAAACCCGCGTAAAGAATACCTTTATAGATTATTCCTTCTTTCTTTAAACCCTCCAAAGTTCTTATTAGTATTTTCTTATAGATATCTTCCATTAAATTACCATCCACATCCGGGCAGGGACAAATCGCCCCCATTCCACCCGTGTTTGGCCCTTCATTATTATCAAAAAGCCTTTTATGGTCTCTGCTGGGAAGCATGGGGATTATAGTATTCCCGTCACAAAAAGCAAGTACCGTGACTTCCCGTCCTTCTAAGAATTCTTCAATAACTACCCTTTCTCCCGAACTACCGAAAACTTTCTTCACCATTAAATCTTCTAAAGCTTCCTGTGCTTCCCTTTTATCCCGGGCAATAATCACTCCCTTTCCCTGGGCTAAACCTTCCGCTTTTATAACAACTGGAAATTTTTGCCCATCAATAAATTCCATAGCTTTCCTGTAATCGTCAAACACCTCGTAAAATGCGGTGGGAATGGAATATGTTCTCATAAAATTTTTGGCGTAAACTTTGCTGCTTTCAAGTAGCGCACCTTCTTTTACAGGGCCAATAATATTTAATCCTCTTTTATTAAATTCATCAGAAATACCCAGTGCTAAAGGTGTTTCAGGTCCTACCACCGTAATATCTATATTTTTATTTAAAGCGAAATCTGCAAGGCCTTCAATGTTTTCCGCATTTATATCGACTCTCCCGGCTATTTCATCCATTCCTGGGTTGCCCGGTGCCGCGTAAATCTCCTTTACCTTTTTGCTTTTAGCAAGGGCATAACAAAGAGCATGCTCCCTTCCGCCCTGGCCAACCACCAATATCCTCATTATTTCCCCTCCAAGGTTTTAATTTAATGCTTAAAGTGCCTTATTCCGGTAAAAACCATCGCAATGCCCTTTTCGTCACATGCTTTTATTGATTCCTCATCCCTTATTGATCCTCCCGGCTGGATGATGGCTTTAATTCCAGCCTTAGCCGCCTCTTCTACTACATCCGGAAAAGGGAAAAATGCATCCGAAGCAAGAACGGCATTTTGTGCCTTTTCCTTTGCCCAGGAAATTGCCTGCTGGGTAGGCCAGAGCCTGTTTACCTGGCCCATGCCTATACCAACCGTGCATAGATCCTTTGCAATTACTATGGCATTGGATTTAACATGTTTTACTACCTTCCAGGCAAAGATCAAATCCTTTAATTCTCTTTCAGCAGGTTTTAATTTTGTTACGTATTTTAGCTCTTTTAAATCAAAATCCATTGAATCAAAATCCTGGACAAGGATTCCCCCGCCAATCTTTTTAATATCAAAACCATCCTCATGTAGGTTTTTATATTCGCTTATTTCCATTTTTAATATTCTTAAATTCTTTTTTTGTTTAAGCAAATTTAAAGCTTCTTCGTCATAATCGGGAGCAATTACTATTTCTAAAAATATGCTGTTCAAGACTTTTGCCGTCTCCACATCGACTTTGCGGTTAAGGGCAACTATACCACCGAAAATGGAAACAGGATCCGCATTATAGGCCCGGGTAAATGCATCGTAAATACTTTCTCCCAGAGCAACCCCGCAGGGGTTAGTGTGTTTAATAGCCACAGCGCAGGGTTCTTCAAACTCCGCAGCAATAGTTACAGCTGCTTCTATATCATTAATATTATTAAAAGAAAGCTCTTTACCGTTTAAAATTTCGGCTGAAAAAAGGCTCCCTTTTTTAGTTTTTACTTCTTTATAAAGAGCCGCCTCTTGATGAGGATTTTCCCCATAGCGAAGCTTTTCTACCTTTTCGAAGGTAAAAGTAAGGGTTTCGGGGAATTTTTGAATTTGAACTCCCTTTTGTTTCAAGGTTTTTCTGAAATAATCCGCAATAACCGCATCGTAATGGGAGGTATGTTCAAAAACTTTTAAAGCGAGTTCAAACCTTTTTTCAAAACCCACATCTCCCTTTGCCCTTAATTCTTCGATAATATTAAAATAATCTTCCGGATCGCAAATAACAATTACATCTTCAAAATTTTTTGCTGCTGCTCTGAGAAGGGTAGGACCACCTATGTCTATATTCTCTATAACTTCCTGAAAATCCACCTTTTCCTTTAAAATGGTGTTTTTAAAAGGGTATAAATTAACTACTACCATATCTATAGTTGAAATACCCTGTTGTTTTAACTGCCACATATGCTCTTCATTTTTTCTCCTGGCAAGAATCCCTCCGTGCACCTTTGGGTGCAGGGTTTTAACCCTGCCTTCGAGCATTTCCGGAAACCCGGTATAATCGGAAATATTAATCGTGATAATTCCTTCCTTGCTCAGTATATCCGCAGTTTTACCCGTGGAAATTATTTCATATCCCATTTCCACAAGGTTTTTTGCAAATTCCACCACATTTTTCTTGTCATATACCGATATTATTGCTCTCTTTTTCTCCATCATCGCCAAGCCCTCCCGTAATTTTCACCCTTCTATTTTCTATTACGAGCCTTTTCTCCGCAAAAAGCTTAACAGCAAGGGGAAGTATTTCATGTTCCACCTTTTTTACCCTTTCCGCAAGGGATTCAGGTGTATCTTCATCCAGGACCGGTACCGCCTTTTGCAAAATAATAGGCCCCGTATCGGTGCCTTCATCAACAAAATGCACCGTTGCACCCGTCACTTTCACTCCGTATTTTATTACCTCTTCATGCACTCTCCTTCCATAAAAACCCTTACCGCAAAAGGAAGGTATCAAAGATGGATGAACATTTATAATTTTATTATGAAATTCTCTTACAAAATACGGAGATAATACCTTTAAATAACCTGCAAGCACCACCAGTTCTACTCTATATTCTTTTAAAATTTCTACTATCTTTTTTTCGTAATCCGTTTTTTCTCTAAAATCCTTTTCATCTATGAAATAACCCGGAATTCCTTCTTTTTCAGCTCTTTTTAGGGCAAAGGCTTCTTTTTTATTGGATATTACTACCGAGATTTCACAGGGTAAAAAACCCCGTTTCACTCCATCGATTAAAGCCTGCAGGTTTGTTCCTGTGCCTGAAACGAGAACTCCCACCTTTACTTTTTGCAAAATGTAACGCCCCTTTCTCCCCTAACTACATCTCCTATGACAAAAGCTTTTTCTTTTTTTTCTTTTAGCAGGCTTAATATTTTATCCACTTCTTCTTCAGAAACCACCAGGATTAGTCCTATACCCATATTAAATATTCTGAACATCTCGGCTTCTTCGATTTCCCCCGTGTTTTTAATAATATTAAATATAGGAGGTACTTCCCAGCTATTGGTAAAAATCCGAAAACTCAAATCCTCTTTTAAAATCCTGGGCGGGTTTTCGACCAGGCCACCCCCTGTAATATGAGCAATTCCTTTTATCTTAAAATCCTTTAAAACCTCTAAATCCTCTTTATAAATCTTTGTGGGAGTTAAAAGTTCTTCTCCAAGGGTTTTACCCAGCTCTTGGATATAAGTAGTGTAGGTAAGCTTTGCTCTTTCAAATAGCACTTTTCTTACTAAGGAAAATCCGTTGCTGTGAAGTCCGGAAGATGAAATACCGATTACCACATCCTTCTCGGAAATACCCGATCCATCAATTATTCCATCTTCATCCACCGCTCCCACCGCAAATCCTGCCAGGTCGTACTCTTCTTCCCCGTAAAAGCCCGGCATTTCCGCCGTTTCGCCACCTATGAGAGAACAACCAGCTTTTCTGCATCCTTCCGAAATCCCGTTGACAATTTTTTCTATCTTCTCGGGAATGAGTTTCCCGCAGGCGATGTAATCCAGGAAAAAAAGAGGCTCAGCACCCGTTACCAAAATATCATTTACGCACATGGCCACCAGGTCAATGCCAATAGTATCGTGTACGTCCATTTCCTGCGCAATCTTTATTTTTGTTCCTACTCCATCGGTGCCGGAAACAAGAACCGGATTTTTATATTTTTTAAGGTCAAGTTTAAAAAATCCTGCAAATCCTCCCAAGTCGCCGATAACCTCGTTCCTGTAAGTAGAACGTACATGTTTTTTTATTAACTCTACTGCCTTATTGCCCGCATCTATATCAACGCCTGAAGATTTATAGGTCATTTTTTCCATAGCCTTCTCTCCCGTTCAACATTTTTCAAATAGATACTTTCTTCCCTCTCTCGGTACTTCCACGGGGTATTCTCCTGTAAAACACCCAAGACAAAATCCTTTTTCCTTTCCCGTTGATCTTATTAGCCCTTCGGTACTTAAATACCCCAGGCTATCCGCCCCTATGCTTTTCATTATTTCCTCTACACTTAAACTTGAGGCAATTAATTCTTTCTTTGTAGGTGTATCTATTCCAAAATAGCAGGAATATTTGACGGGTGGGGAGGTAATTCTAACGTGTACCTCTTTGGCTCCCGCTTCTTTCAGCATTTTTACTATCTGTCCGCTGGTAGTGCCGCGAACTATGGAATCGTCTATCATGACAAGCCTCTTACCCTTTATTTCTTCCTTTAAAGGATTCAGTTTTAATCTCACTCCGAGGCTTCTCAACTTCTGCCCCGGTTGAATAAAGGTCCTGCCTATATACCTGTTTTTAATCAGACCAACCCCATAGGGGATTCCAGATTCGTAAGCAAAACCCATTGCGGCAGCTGTTCCCGAATCGGGAACACCTATAACCAGATCCGCATCGCACGGACATTCACTGGCAAGTATCCTTCCCGCATTGAACCTTGCCCGGTGTACATTAATACCGTCAATCGTGCTGTCGGGGCGGGCAAAGTAAACAAACTCAAAAATGCACAGGGATTTTTTTGCATTAAAAGGCTTAATACTGTTTACTCCCTTTTCATTAATGATTAATATCTCACCGGGTTCTACGTCTCTAATAAATTCCGCTCCAAGAGTATTAAAAGCACAGCTTTCAGAAGAAATTAAATAGCCTCCATTTAATTTTCCGAGACAAAGAGGCCTTAAGCCATAGGGGTCCCTTATGGCTATTAAAGAATCCAGAGTCATCAGGGCAAGGGCATAGGAACCTTTAATGTATTCCATTGTTTTTATAATAGCATCGACAAGGTCGCTTTTAGTTTCTCTTGCAATAAGATGGGCAATTACCTCGCTGTCAACAGTTGTCTGAAAAAAGGCTCCCTTCTCTTCCAGGTCCCTTCTTAAAATATCGGCATTTACCAGGTTTCCATTGTGTGCTACCGCTAAAAAGCCATTTTTGTATTTTACTACGAAGGGCTGAGCATTCACTGCAGTATTGGATCCCGTAGTAGAATACCTGACGTGCCCAATGGAAATTTTACCCTGAAGGGAATCCAAAACTTTTTCATCAAAAACCTCGTTAACAAGCCCAAGGTTTTTATGGTACAGTATCTCCTCTCCATTGCTTACAGCAATTCCCGCACTTTCCTGACCCCGGTGCTGCAGAGCAATTAGAGCATAAAACACTGTTCTGGCTATGGTGGGATCGGTTTCCTTCAAATAAACTCCGAAAACCCCGCACTCTTCTTTTAATTTGTCACTTCCCATTATTTCTCCAAAGCCCATTTTAAGGAATTCCTCCAAATATATGAAATTTCATCTAATCCCAATGAAATTTTCTTCACCCTGCTATTTTTTACCGTAAACTCAAAATCATCCTTATCTACAAAGCCAAGGACCTGATAAATAATCCCTTCTTCTTCGGCCAATCTTTTAAATGTAGAAAACTCTTTTTCATCTATGCTTACTATTATCCTTGACTGAGCTTCACCGAAAAGGACGGCATCCTCACGCAAAGATGTATAAATCTCTCCTTTAAATCCAAAACCTCCAGTTATGGCACATTCAGCCAGGGCTACAGCGAGCCCTCCTTCGGACACATCGTGAGCTGACCGTAAAAGACCAAGTTCTATTGCTTTCAAGCAAAAATCCTGTACCATTTTTTCTTTTTTCAGGTCGACCTTTGGAGGCTTTCCATACCTTATTTTATGAACATTTTTTAAATACTCACTACCGCCAAGTTCTTCGGTATTTTCACCAATTAAAATAACCAGGTCTCCCTGTTTTTTGAAAGATTGAGTGGTATGTTTTAAAATATCCTCCATCAATCCTACCATTCCAACCACCGGAGTTGGAAGAACCGCCTTATTCTTTGACTCATTGTAGAAGCTTACATTTCCGCTTACAACCGGTATTTTAAAATATTCTGCAGCTTCGGCCATACCCTCGATGCACTTTGCAAACTGGTAAATAACCTCATTTTTTTCTGGATTTCCAAAATTAAGACAATCGGTTATGGCTAAGGGAGTTGCTCCGCTCACAACTATGTTTCTTGCCGCTTCAGCAACCGCCTGTTTTCCGCCTTCATAGGGGTCTAAATAACAATAATAAGCATTGCAGTCACAGGTCAAAGCAAGCCCTTTTTTGGTGCCTTTTACTCTCAAAACTGCTGCATCCGAACCCGGAGTTACCACCGTATCCGTCCTTACCATGTAGTCATACTGATGATAAACGAGAGATTTATCGGCAATATTCGGCAAAGATAAAAGAATTTTAAAAACCTCATTTAAATCTTCGGGGACTTCAACATTTACAATATCCTTTTCTTCCTGTTTTATAGGTTCCCTTATCTCGTGAATTACCTGCGGCGCCCCTTCTGCCAGGGATTTTGCCGGTACTTCAGCAATTTTTCTCTCTTTTTCCAGTACCCTTAGCATCCCATCACCGGTGACTTTTCCGATTTTGACGGCGTTCAGGTCCCATTTTTTAAAAGCCTTGATGACTTCCTCTTCGTATCCTTCTTTTACTATCAAAAGCATCCTTTCCTGAGATTCCGAGAGCATCACTTCGTAGGGGGTCATCCCCTCTTCCCTTTTTGGCACCAGATCCACATCTATTTCTATTCCCGTTCCCGCTCTTGCGGCAGTTTCCGAACAGGCTGAAGTTAAACCGGCAGCACCTAAATCCTGTATGCCCACCACAAAATCGAATTTCAGCACTTCCAGGCATGCCTCAATAAGCAGTTTTTCCATAAAGGGGTCTCCCACCTGAACGGATGGCCTTTTTTCCTTGGAATCTTCTGAAAGTTCTTCTGAAGCAAAACTGGCACCGTGTATGCCATCCCTCCCCGTCAAAGCACCCACCAGCATTACGGAGTTACCTACACCCCTTGCGGTTCCCCTTTTTATTTCGTCCTTTTTAATAATTCCAACGCACATAGCATTAACCAGGGGATTTTCCTCGTACTCATCGCTGAAATAAGTTTCACCACCCACAGTAGGTATGCCTACCGAATTACCGTAATCGCCTATGCCCGCTACTACATTGCTGAAAAGATATTTAACCCTGGGGTTTTCCAGATTTCCAAATCTCAGAGAATCGAGCAAGGCAACAGGTCTTGCTCCCATTGCCACAATATCGCGAATTATTCCACCCACTCCCGTTGCTGCTCCTTGATAGGGTTCAACTGCAGAAGGGTGATTATGACTTTCGATTTTCAAAACTACCGCTAAGCCATCATCGATATCCACTATTCCGGCATTTTCACCGGGGCCTACCAGAACCCTTTCTCCCTTCGTAGGAAATCTTCTCAGGTACTTTTTTGAATTTTTATAGCTGCAGTGCTCCGACCACATTACCGAATACATTCCGAGTTCCACATGATTGGGCTCTCTTTTCAGGGTATTTACAATTTCCCTGTACTCGTTTTCATTTAAACCTAATTTTAGTGCTTCTTTCAGCATGGTCATAGAGCCCTCCCTTTTATAAATTCTAGTACGGATTCAAAAAGCCTTTTCCCATCGGTATTTTTTAGAATTTCCTCCGCACACCTTTCCGGATGGGGCATTAGCCCAAGAACGTTTTTGTTCTCATTGCAAATTCCGGCAATATTCATAACGGAACCGTTAGGGTTGGATTCCTCCGTAACATTTCCATCTTTATCACAATAGGTAAAAATTATTTGCCCGTTATTTTTTAATTTTTCTAAGGTATTTTCAGGGGCATAAAAATTACCGAATCCGTGCGCAACCGGCATCTTAATAATTTCACCTTTTTTATAAAGATGAGTAAAGGGCGTATCGTTATTTTCCACCCTTAAATAAACCTCATGGCAGTGAAACTTCAGATCCCTGTTTTTCATCATCGCTCCTTCTAAAAGACCGGCTTCAAGTAAAATCTGAAATCCATTACAAATTCCAAGAATTAGCTTTCCTTTTTCAAAAGCCTTTACAACACTTTCCATAGCCTTTGAAAAACGGGCAATAGCCCCTGCCCTTAAGTAATCACCGTAAGAAAATCCCCCCGGAAGAACTATTAAATCAAAATCTTCGGGAGAAAATTTCTCCTTATGAAAAACATATTCTGTATTTTGCCCCATAACATCTTTTAAAACATGATAACAATCCAGATCACAATTGGAACCAGGAAATACAATAACCGCACACCTCATTTTTCTTCCTCCATAATAGTAAAGGTGAAATCTTCAATTACGGGATTTGCAAGAAGGCTTTCGCACATTTCCCTTACAGTCTTTTGGGCTTCTTCCTTAGATTCGGCTTCCAATTTTAAAAAAATTAACCTCCCTATGCTCACATCATAAACCTTAGAAAATCCTAAGTGATGCAAAGCTCCCTTAACGGCTTGTCCCTGAGGGTCTAAAACGCCCTTTTTGTACATGACCCTTATTTCCGCATAGTACATAATATTTCCCCCTTTAATCTTTTAACCTGTTATAAACTTCCCTGTAGGCTTCTATAATATTACCCAGGTCCCTTCTGAACCTATCCTTATCCAATTTTTCTTTTGTATTAATGTCCCAGAAACGGCAAGTATCGGGAGAAATTTCGTCAGCCAGAAGTATTTTCCCGTCCTTTTCCCCGAATTCCAGTTTAAAGTCCACCAGCAGGATGCCTTTAGTCATTAAATATTCTTTTAAAATATTGTTTATATTGAAGGCCATCTCTTCTATCTTTTTTAATTCTTCTTCTGAGGCAATACCCAGGGCTATAAGGTGGTAATTGTTAATCATGGGGTCACCCAATCTGTCATCCTTTAAACAGAATTCAAGAACCGGCCTTTTCAATTCAAATCCTTCCTCAATACCGTATCTTTTGGCCATGCTTCCTGCGGCTATGTTTCTCACTATTACTTCTATGGGGAGTATTTTAACTGATTTTACAAGCATCTCCCTGTCATTTAGCCTTTTTACATAATGGGTATCAATTCCTTTTTTTCCCAGAAGTTCAAAAAATATGGTAGAAATTCTGCAGTTTAAAATTCCTTTATCTTCTATTACCCCTTTTTTCTTTCCATCAAAAGCTGTAGCTTCATCTTTAAATTCCATTATCAGTAAGGATGGGTCGGAAGTTTTATAGACCTTTTTAGCCTTACCTTCGTAAAGGAGTTCTAATTTTTCCATTTTTATTCCACCTTTCCCCATTTTTTTACCAATTACACATTTAAATATTCCCTGTATCCCTTTTCTTCCAAATTCCTTGCTTTTTCTTCCACTTCTCGTCTCATCTTTTCCTTATATTCTTTAATCTTATTTCTAACTTCGGGGATTTTTATTCCTATTATCTCCGCTGCCAGCAAACCCGCATTTTTTGCATTATTAATAGCAACGGTAGCCACCGGTACCCCTGCCGGCATTTGAACAATTGAAAGAAGGGAATCCAAACCCTGTAAGGCAGAAGTTTTTACGGGAACTCCGATAACCGGAAGGCATGTTATTGAAGCTACCATACCCGGCAGGTGAGCCGCTCCACCGGCCCCAGCTATTATTACCTCCAATCCCCTATCGGCACAGCTTCTCGCGTAATCAAACATTCTTTCCGGCGTTCTATGGGCTGATACGATGGTAATTTCGTATTCAATTTCGAAGTATTCAAGAACCTCCGCCGCTTCTTTCATTACCGGCAAATCGGAATCACTGCCCATTATGATACCTACTAACGGTTTATTCATTTTCTTACCTCCGATGTTATTTTTAGTAATTTTTTTGCCTTTACAGCCTTTTCGATAGCTTTTTCTATATTTTCATCAAGAACTGTAATATGCCCCATCTTTCTAAAGGGTTTGGTGATACTCTTCCCGTAAAAATGAAAGGATAAACCTTCTATCGAAAGGGCTTCTTTTAGTCCCTCGATTAAAGGAGCACCTTCGTATCCCTTTCCTCCCAGTATATTTACCATCACTGCCGGTATCAGTAATTTTGTGCTTCCAAGGGGCAAACCCGTTATTGCTCTAATATGTTGTTCAAACTGGCTTGTAGTACATGCTTCAATGGTATAATGTCCGGAATTGTGAGGCCTTGGTGCCACCTCATTTACCAATATTTTTTTATCCTTAGTAAGAAACAATTCTATGCCAAAAACGCCTATTCCATTTAATATTTCCACCGTTTTTACGGCAATTGCTTTAGCCTCTTTTTCTACATCCTCAGAAATTTTTGCAGGTGCAATAACCATATCGCATATATTCGCTTCTTCATCAAAAATCATCTCCACCACCGGGTAACTTTTCATTTCTCCCTTGCTGCTTCTTGCCACCATTACTGCAAGTTCTTTTTCAATATCCACATACTCTTCTAAATAAGATTCCACTTTTAAAATTTTTTTAAGATCCTCATAACCTCTAATTAGCTGGACTCCCCTGCCGTCGTATCCACCTTTTCTTGCTTTTTGAACACAGGGAAAACCGAAATTTTTAAAACAGCCTGGTTCCAAAGATTCAAGCAATTTAAACTTTGGGACCGGAATTCCCGCAGCATATAAAACCTGTTTTTGCAGAAACTTATCCTGGATTATTTCCAGCAAAGCCGGCGAGGGAAAAATTTTATATCCTTCATCCATAAGTATTTTTAAAATTCGAGTACTAATATGTTCAATATCATAAGTGATAACTTCACTTTCCCCCGCAAGATCTCTTATTTTGTCTTCATCGTAGAAATCCCCCACCAAAACCCTGTCACAAACCGAAGATGCCGGGCAATCAGGTGCCGGGTCCAATACCGAAACAAAAAAACCCATCTTTTTTGCGCTCTGCGCCATCATTTTAGCCAGTTGTCCCCCACCTATGATTCCTATCTTTGCCAGGGGAAATCCATATTTATCTTTCATATAATTACCTCCGCCTTATTAATCGATATAAATTATTTCGTCGCTGATTTAACTATATTAGAACTATGTAAAAAATTTATTGTTCGTTTTTATACGAATATTATTATGATTAATTTATGTTTTGTTTGTTTATATAAATATATCATATGTCGTCCTTATTATCAATAATTAACTGAAAATTTATCACCAAAAATAAATAAAAAATGCGAAGCTTTGAGCTTCGCATTTTACTTTTATAAATAATTCCATAATTCCTGTGGTTTCCTGCATATTTTAACAGGTTTTTCTTCAAAATATTTCAATTTATCCCTTTCCCCCCAATTGGCAAGGATAAAATCCACCCCGGCATTTTTAGCACATTCATAATCCACCATGGTATCCCCCACATATACCGCTTCGCTTTTTAAGGCCTTTAACTTTTTTAAGGCTATTTCCAATTGATCGGTATGGGGTTTGGGTTTTAAATTGCTGCTGTAAGGTACAATAACATCAAAGTATTCCAATACTTCTTTTAATTTATCATCTTCAAAGATTTCGTAATCGTATCTGGCCGAAACTATCCCCAGTTTGAAGCCCTGTAATTTTAATTTTTTTAAAAGTTCCTTTACCCCGGGGTATAAATAAGCTTTATGGGCAAATCTTTTTATGTTTTCAAACCAAATCCTTAAAGTTTCCTCAACTCTTTCAATTTTTAATCTTTCCAAGGAATGCTGTCCCGGAAGCCAGATGGCGAATTCAATTTCTTCATCCTCAAAATCTTTCTCATAGAGGTCTTTCATTGTTACCTTGAGGCTTTCTAAGGTGACATGTTCGCTGGCTATCAGCGTTCCATCCACGTCGAAGATTACGAATTTTTTTTGCATTTTTACCACCTATTTTAAACCATTAATAAATTTTTTTATTCTGATAACTGCCTCTTTCAGGTTTTCCATTGAAGTGGAATAAGCTATCCTGATAAACCCCTCTCCGCCATCTCCAAAAGCACTTCCCGGCACCACCGCCACCTTCTCCTCTTTCAGCAATCTTTCAGCAAATTCCGGGTCGGAAATTCCAAATTTCTTTATCGAAGGAAATATATAAAATGCTCCTTTGGGTTCAAAACAGTCAAACCCTAAATTAATCAAACTATTAAAAAGAAACCTTCTTCTTCTATCGTATTCCCTGCGCATTTCTTCCACGTCTTTTTTACCGTGTTTTAACGCCTCTATACCAGCAAACTGGGAAAGGGATGATGCGCAGGTCACGCTGTACTGATGCACTTTTAAAATTTCCTGGGCAAGCCCTCCGGGAGCAGCTATAAATCCAAGTCTCCAGCCGGTCATTGAAAAAGATTTAGAAAATCCATTAATGGTAATGGTCCTTTCCCTCATTCCCTCAATAGCTGCAAAGGGAATATGGTCCTGTTCATAGGATAATTCTGCGTAAATCTCGTCGGAAATCACTAGTAAGTCGTATTTTTCAACCACCTCTGCGATTTCCTCTAAGTCTTTTTTTGTCAGTACCGCACCCGTGGGATTGTTGGGGTAAGGCAATATCAGGGCTTTAGTATTTTTTGTAATGTATTTTTCCAGTACATCTTTTTTGAGCTTAAATTCATCTTCAAAATATGTAGGGACAAATATAGGTACTCCCCCTGCCAGCTGGGTGCAGGGTTTATATGCAATGAAAGATGGTACGGGTATTAAAACTTCATCTCCGGGATTTATTATGGTCCTGAGGGCAATATCAATAGCTTCACTGGCGCCTATTGTTACAATTATTTCGGTGTCCGGCCTGTATTTTAAGCCAAACCTCTCCTCTAAATATTCGGATATAGCTTTTCTAAGCTCTGGCAAACCCGGATTGGGCGTATATCCTAAATTGTATCTATCCAGCGCTACCTTAGCAGCTTCCCTTATATGAAGAGGAGTAGCAAAATCGGGCTCTCCAATACAAAGGGAAATAGCATCGGGCATCTGATAAACCAGATTAAAAAAATGACGAATAGTAGAAAATTCCACTTGTTTTACTTTTGTCGATACATATTTTTCGTAATTCATAAAATCCCTCCACTTAATTATTGTTAAAATGATTGCACCATTTAGATACGGCACACTGCTGGCATAAAGGTTTTCTTGCCCTGCAGCACTGCCTGCCGTGCCTTATTAAAAGGTGGTGAGCGGTATTCCATAACTCTTCGGGAAATAATTTCACAAGGTCCTTTTCCACCTTTTCCGGGGTTTCTCCAGAAGATAAACCCAATCTTCTCGAAACCCTGAAAACATGTGTATCTACTGCTAATGCCGGTTTATTAAACGCATTAGCCAGAACAACGTTTGCAGTTTTTCTTCCAACACCGGGAAGTTTTACAAGTTCTTCAAAACTATCCGGAACCTTGCCATCATATTTTTCACAAATCATTTTTGAAGCCTCTTTAATATTTTTTGCTTTTGATTTAAAAAGCCCGAGTTCCTTAATATCCTCTTGAAGTTCTTTTAGATTTGAAATCGCAAGGTCTTGAGGAGTTTTATATTTTTTGAAGAGCCTTTCCGTCACCCGGTTTACCCGGGTATCTGTACACTGGGCAGATAATATTGTTGCTATCAATAGTTGAAAAGGATTTTCAAAATTTAAAGCAGTTCTGGCAGGGTAGAGGGGAATAAGTTCTTCTATTATCTTTATTGCTCTCTCCTTTTGTTCCATTTTGCCCTCCTTAATTTTTCAGGTCTTGGGCCATTTGCTTTAAAAACTCTATTTCCTTTTTATAATTTTCAAGCCCTCCCGGGGTTTCCAGTAAAAAAGGTTTGTCTTTCAAAAAGGGATGGGTAATTATTTTTTTTATAGTATTTAAACCAAGAACTCCTTCTCCTAAATTTGCATGCCTGTCCTTTCTCTGTCCAAGACCAAATTTGCTGTCATTTAAATGGACAGCCTTTAATTTCCACAATCCCAAGATTTTGTCAAATTCGCTCAACACCTCATCCAATTTATCCACCACATCGTAGCCGGCGCCGTATAAATGGCAGCTATCAATGCAAACATCAAAAATTTCGGGTTTCCCGGTTTTATCCATTATATCGTAAAGCTGCTCAAAGGTATATCCCACTTCACTTCCCGCTCCCGCCATGGTTTCGAGTAAAACGGTAACTCCCGTATCAGCTTTCACCACTTCCTTTAAAATCCCTGCAATCCGTTCGATTCCCTTTTCTATTCCTTGTCCTGTATGGCTACCCGGATGCAAAACGAGAAACTCCGCCCCGGCTTTCGCTAACCTTATTATATCGTCTTCTAATACCCTTTTTGTAAATTCCATGCCTTCCTGTTTATCCGTTGCCAGATTCAACGTATAGGGTGCGTGGGCTACAAGGGGGCCAAAATCTTCCTGCTCCCTCAAATTTTTCATTTTCCTTATGTCTTCTTCATCCAGGGCCTTTACCGCTCCCCCTCTCGGATTTCGGGTGAAAAATTGCATTGTGTTAGCTCCGATGGATAAGGCTTCTTTAACGGCATGAAAATAACCTTTTGAAATTGAAATATGTGCCCCTACTCGCAAAGGTTTCACACTCCTCCCTGATCCTGTACCTCTTTAAAAACCCTCAGAAAATTTTCACCAAGTATCTTTGATATTTCGCTTTCTTTAAACCCCCTTTTTATCAAACCCTTTGTAAGCTCCGGCATTTTACTCGCATCATCCAACCCCATTACCGGCACATCAATGCCATCAAAATCCGAACCGATTCCCACATGGTCTATCCCACCGATTTTTATAAAATACTCTATTGCATCAAGAACATCTTCTAATTTTGCCTGCACTCCGTTGTAGCTGGAAAAATAAAAACCTGCTCCAATTACCCCACCTTTTTCAGCAATTGCTTTTATTTGTTCATCATCTAAATTTCTGGGAATATCCCTCATTCTTCTGGGAATTGAGTGAGAAACAATCACAGGTTTTTCTACTATAGAAATTACATCCCAGAAACCTTCCGGAGAAATATGGGAAAGGTCCACTACCATTCCCAGCCTCTCCATTTGTTTTACCACTTCATAGCCGAAATCCGAAAGACCTCCTTTTGATCTTTTTTCTCCCGCTCCATCGGCTATTTGATTCCTGTTGTTCCAGGTAAGAATCATCGAAGTTACCCCAAGTTCCCTGTATATTCTAAGCATATCAATTTCACCGGCTATGGCTTCTCCACCTTCTATGCTTAACAAAGCAGAAATTTTCCCCTCTCTATTTATCCTTAAAATGTCCTTATAGGAATTAGCAAGTTCAATCTCATCCCTGTTTTCTTCAAATTCTTTTTTCAATACCGAAATTGCTTTTAAAGTATGTAAAACCGGATTAGCGTACCACTCCGGCCGGACAAAAACCGAAAAAACCTGAGCCTTTATCCCACCTGTTTTTAATTTTTCAATATCTATATGGCCATTTTTAATCCCGTTTTTCAAACTTCCCCTACCATCTAATATGCATAACACCGTATCGCAATGGGCGTCAAATACAAATGCCCTTTTATGAATTCGTAAATACTCCTCCATTATTTATCCCTCTTTCGATTTCTGATTATTTTAATATAAATTATCAGTTTTTCAAAAATTTATCAATATATATTCAGAGAAAAAGTATTTAAGGAATTTATAAATAAAGGTATAATTATCTTAACAACGTAAATAAGGGTGAGATTTATGGAAAATGAAAAAAGATCGGGTATTTTAAGAAATTTTAAAAGTATTTATTTTTATCTTGTATGTTTTGTTACATTAATGATCATCATTTACAATACCGCCCAATTAGTTTACGATGCAACCGAAATAATATTTCCCACCACCTATACTCCTGCGAAAATCGACATGGTGAGAATGTACCAGGGAGATGAATTTATTAAAAAATCCGTTAGCTTAGAAGAATTCATTAAAATGCAGCAGGAGCAAATTCAGAACGACCAAAAACGGCAAAAAATCTACGCTATAAAACGAACGCTAAAAGAAGTTGCCTTCTTATTGATTTGTATCCCATTATATTTATATCACTGGAGAAAAATAAAAGATGAATAAACCTTTTTAAAAATTAATGCTATCCATCAACATCATAATAATAAACCCTATTATAACCGCAATCGAACCTATTTTTCTATCTTTTTCATCTCTAAAAAATTCGGGAATTAGCTCGCTGATTATCACGTAGACCATTGAACCTGCCGCAAAAGCCATCATAAAAGGTAAATATAAAGGTACATTCCTGAAAATTAATCCAATCACGGCTCCAACGGGTTCGGCAAGCCCGGTTAAGGTAGTCACCATAACTATTTTAACCCTGCTGTAATTTAATTTTATAAGGCTAAAGGCCACTGCCGAACCTTCAGGTATATTTTGTATCGCTATCCCTAAGGCAAGGGCAAGGGCTGCAGAAAACGAATCCTGATAAAATGCAATCCCCACTGCCAAGCCTTCCGGGAAATTGTGAATTATTATGGCGAGGATGAAAAGGGCAATTTTATTTATTTCCACATCTTCCTTGTTTTCCTTTTTAAAATAGTATTTAACTATTACTTTATCCAAAATGTATACTGCAAAGGCTCCCTTTAAAAAACCCAAAGAAGAAAGATACACATTGCTTTTTTCAATAGAAGGTAACAGTAAGCTGAAGATTGAAGCAGCAAGCATAATACCCGCTGCAAATCCTATGAATATTCTTTCAAGATTTTTGTTATATTCCTTTTTAAAAAATACAAAAAAAGCTCCCAGTGTAGTAATAAGTCCTGCTGCAGCTGATCCCAAGATTCCGTTGAGCAACATCTCCACCTCCAAAATACCAATAAACTAATCTAAATTCTATATTATGAAGGGAAATAAGATTTCGTTAATAAAAACTGAATGATATTGAAAGATACAAGGGATACTATTTAAAAAAAAACAGGTGATGGACCTTGATATATAAACTTTTGAAAAAGATTATAATAGTATCCCTTGTTTATTTTTTTATATTTAGCCCGGCAGTTTCCTCAGCTAATCCCTCCACAAAAAATAAAATTTGCACTCTTATAATTCTGGACAGGATAAGTATAAACGATATAGAAAAGCTTCCCAATTTAAAAAAAATTGCCTTTAGCGGAGTTACAGGCTTGATGAATACAAGATGCGCCGGAAATTATGAACCCGCCGGGAGCTATCTTACCATTGGTGCCGGTACAAGAGCTTCGGCTTCGGGTAAAGGAAAAATCGCTTTAATGGATTACGAAATTTACAATTCTTTTGAAGCAGGAAAGATTTACAAAAGCTTTACTGGAAATGAAATCTACGGTAAAATCCTGGTTCCCGAAATACCCTTAATAATCGAAGAAAATTTAAAACAGGATCACGAAATTATACCCGGTTTGCTGGGAGAAACTTTAAAGAAACGGAGCATTCCTGTTTCCCTCCTCGGAAATGCAGATAAAGCAGAGGAAATGAACCGGCTTGCCGCACTCATTGCTATGGATGAAAAGGGGCAAATTTGGGAGGGAAAATTGGAAGGAATAAATATATTCGATGAGAATTCTCCCTTTTTTTTAACATTAAACTATGAAAAATTGTTCCAGGAATATTTAAAATATAGATCTCTCGGAGGGTTAATTGTAATATACATAGGTGATTCCGTAAGGGCAGACGAATACTATAGATTTTCGGATAAAAATCATGGAGAATCTACAAGGCTTAATGCACTCATAAGGGCTGACAGCTTCATAGGTAAAGTTGCGGATACCGTGGACTTTTCAGAAGAACTTCTAATGATTGTAACCCCCTTCCCTTCTTATAAAAGTTTAATTAACAGGGAGTATTTAACTCCTGTAATTTTAAAGGGAAATATTTTAAAAAGCGGTTTTGCTACTTCTGAAACAACAAAAAGAAAAGGAATTGTTGCCAATATAGATATTGCACCTACTATCCTTTCTTTTTTTGGTATAAATGCCCCTTATCCAATGTTGGGAAAGGCCATATACGGAATTGATTCTGAAAATACCCTTTCTTTTTTACAGGACTCTAATAAAAAAATAACCGCAAACTATACAGCACGCCCTAATATTATAAAAACCTATGTTTTTTTACATATTTTATCGCTTATCCTCTTTTTGTCCTATATTTTTAAGTTACTGGATATAAAGCCCGGTTTCATGATTTTTTTCTTTCTGTTTAACCTTTCGTCACCCGCTTCTATGCTTTTTCCTTTTATTTATGGCTCTCCTTCTCTTTTTCATAAATTTACCCTGTGGGTGATAACATCCTTAGCTGTAATTTTAATTCCGTATTTGTTATTTAAAAATTTTCAAAATCCCCTTTACTCAATAGCCTTTTTAAGTATTTTTACCGCTTCAATTATTTTTTTAGATTTATTACTGGGAGCTAACTTTATGAAAACTTCCATTCTGGGTTACGATGTGATAGCAGGTGCCAGGTATTACGGCATTGGAAACGAATATATGGGAGTATTTTTTTCTTCAATTATTACAGGGATTTCATCGCTATTTGAAATTCTGAAACTAAAAGATAATTACAAAAAAAATATTTCGATTGCCCTTTTTTTGGTAACATTTATATTAATCTTTTCTCCCGATTTCGGCAGCAATTTTGGCGGGGGTATTGCCGCTCTGGGTGGTTTTTTGTACACATATGTACTTTATTTTTATAAAAAAACCGATTTTAAGGTAATTATAAAATACATCCTATTGGGAACGATCATTTTTGTCCTTTTTCTGTTAATTTTTATTCTGTATGGACCACCATCTCACTTCACCTTGCTTTTTCTTTCAATAAAAAATCAGGGATTTAACCCTCTTTTCCTTGTTATTTCAAGAAAACTTCTAATGAATTACAGACTATTTAAATATACTCCCTGGACTAAAGCATTAATTTTTTCTATTATAACCCTTCTAATATTAGTAAAATGGCCGGTAGGCCTTTTTAAAAAATTAAGCCAGGATTATCCATTCCTTTTTAAGGGAATAAAAGGTGCAAATTTTGGAACATTACTGGCTTTGGTATTTAACGACTCAGGTATTGTGGCAGCAGCTACCTCAATGATTTTTTCCTTTCTTCCTTTGCTGATTCTATCCGTAAAAGAGTGTGAAGAAAGGAGATGAATTATTGGATAAGAAAGTGCTCATAGTAGTAAGGCAGTGCACAGGAGGGATGAGAACCCATATAAATTTACTTATTAAGGGCTTAATGAAAGAAAATTTCACTATTTTTTTAGCAGGGCCAAAGGATATTTTGCACCCTAATTTGGCTGACAATGTAGAAAATTTTTTTGAAATAAGCCTTAAGAATGTATATAACATAAAAGAATATTTAAAAATTTTAATACTAATTGTTCATATTATCAAAAACGAAAAAATCCATCTTATACATTCTCACGGCATCTTAGCCACGTTAATATGTTTATTCGTTAAGTATTTAAGCGGGATAAGATTAGTCGCCACCATCCATAATATACCGAAAGGTCATCCGCTTTGCCTATTTTTCCTCAAAAAATGTGATATGGTTATAGCAGTTTCGGAAGCTGTAAAGAATGAACTAATTTTCAAATACAGGGTGAGTAAAAACAGGATTTGTGTAATATATAATTCCCTTCCGGAAGATAAAATCAGTAGTAATATATATGCTTTAAAGCCTTTATTTTCCGGTGAGATAAAGGTTCTTTGTCCTTCAAGACTCACCCGCGAAAAAGGGGTGGATGTGCTGATAAAAGCAGCAAAAATTTTAAAAGATGAATTGAATCTTACCCCGAAAGATATTAAATTCTACATCGCCGGAAGCGGCCCTGAAGAAACTAATCTAAAAAAACTCTCCGAAAAGCTCGATTTAGAGGATTACATAGTATTTTTAGGTCAACTCGAAAATATATACGAGTTTATGAGTAAGTGTGATATTCTGGTTTTGCCATCAAGAATGGAGGGTTTCGGAATTTCCCTGCTGGAGGCATTCAGTTTAAAAAAAGCTGTAATCGCATCCAATACCGGAGGAATTCCGGAGATAATAAAGGATAAAGAAAACGGCCTTCTTTTTAAAAATCAGGATCCCCTCAGCCTTGCCCTTTGCTTAAAAAAAATAATTAAAAATCCCGGCCTGGCTTATAAATTGGCCGAAGCCGGGTATGAAACACTTCTTAAAAAATTTAATTATAATACAATGATAAAAAAGATTATATACTGTTACGAAACTCTGCTTTAAGCAGCCTTTTTTATTTTTTCTTTTATTATCTCTAAGGCTTTATTTAGTTGCACATCCTGCTTTTTGTTTACCTTCTCTTCGATTGCACTGTTTAACTTTTTAATAAAATTAACATCTACAATTCCGTTGACCTTTAATCCGTTCATCCGCTGGAAGGTCTCCACAGCTTTTTTTGTTTTTGGACCGAATATACCATCCGCTTTCAGGGGAAAAATATTCAAGAAGGCCAGCCGTTCCTGAAGTCCCATTACATCAAGCCCTATACTTCCAATTTTTAAAGGCTTATCCCCTTTTAGCGGAGTGAATTCCACCTTTTTTTCTTCTTCCATTTTTATTTCCACATCGGGTTTTATTCCGGTTTTATTTATATCCGTTCCATTAGGAGTTACGTATTTTGCTACCGTAAGTTTAATGCCACCCAGTTCCCCCAAATCTATAACTCTCTGTACGGTGGCTTTACCAAAAGTTTTCTCACCGATTACTGTTCCCGCATTCCTGTCCTTTATAGCTCCGGCAAGAATTTCTGCGGCACTGGCGGAGCCTCCATTTACCAGAACAGATAGATTAAATTGTTCCGGATCCCTATCCGATTGATAAACTTCTTCCTCACCGTTCTTGTAAATAACCTTCACAATAGGACCCCGGGGTACAAAGTATTTTGCCACTTCCACCGCTTCATCCAGAAGCCCTCCCGGATTATTTCTTAGATCAAGAATAAGATATTTAACATTGCTTTTTTTGAAAAAGTCTATAGCTTTTGCCACATTGTCCGAAGTATTTTCATTAAATTCGCTGATTTTAATATATCCTATCCCTTCTTCTAAGATTTTATATTCTATAGGATTAACCTTAATTATTTCCCGGGTGATATTTAACCTTATTACATCCTTTTGCCCTTCTCTCATTATGCCCAACCGAACGGTGGTACCTTCCTTTCCCCTTATTAGCTTTGAAGCTTCAGAACTTGAAATGCCCCTAATATCCTGCCCATCCACCTCTACTATTCTATCATTCGGCTTTATTCCCGCTCTCATCGCCGGAGAATTATCAAGAACGGTGACGACTGTAATAATATTATCCTTGGATGTAATTACAACTCCTATACCGCCAAACACGCCGGTAGTTGTATCCTCAAAATCCTTGAAGTCTTTTGGTGAAAAATACTCCGAATAAGGGTCATTCAGTGATTCCACCATGCCCTTTATAGCTCCTTTAATGATATCCAGCCTGTTTACATCATAAGGATAGCTATTTTCGATAAAATCAGCGAGCTGTTTTAAAAACTCTATTTCCGGCGGAATACTATTTTCATTGTTTTCCTGAGCGGTTACCGGGCAGGAAAAGACAAATAAAAATAAAACAATAATAACAGCAGAAACCGCTCTTTTGAAAAGTTTTAACATCATCTCCGGTTAAGCCTCCCCCAAAATTATGTAATTTCCTTTCTATTCTATCACTAATAACCTTAACAGTCTATAAATTTATCCCGTTCGTAGAATTGAAATCAAAATCATAAAACCGAAAAACGCCGCTAACACATATCCCAGCATACCAATTGCAGAAATGCCGAAAATCATGGGGCCTACGTTAGCACGAATAATTAAAGAAGAAGCTACTATTATTGCCGATACTATTATCCCTATTACCAGCCGGTTCACCATTTTACTCAGTTCAAAGGCAAATTTTTCTAACCCCCTGTATTCAAAATCAATCTTAATATTATCCTCAGCCAATTTGTCATTCAATTTATTTATTATTTCGGGAATTCCTTTAATTGCTTTTTGAAATTTTCTCAGTTCCTCACCGGCATTTTTAATTATCCTTTCAGGGCTGTAATTGGAAATTATTAGCTCGTACACATATGGCTTGGCTGTACTTACAATATCAAAATCGGGATAAAGCTCTTTCCCGAGACCTTCAGCGGTAATTACCGCTTTTATCAGTAAAATCAAATTTGACGGGACCTTCACCCTGTGCTTTTGAGATAACCTCAGCATTTGTGGAAGCATTTCAGACATATTTATTTCTTTTAAAGTTTTCCCGTAAAATCTCTCAATAACATCTTCCACATCCCATCGCAACCGGGAATAATCGATCTTCCCTTCAATAAATCCGATCTCCAAAAGCACATCGCAAACCCTGTCTATATTTTTACTGATGGCTCCCTGTATAAGTTCCAGCAATTTGTACTTATAAAAATTATCCAGCCTTCCCATTATTCCGAAATCTATAAAGGCAATTCGGCCATCTTTTGTTAAAATAATATTCCCACCATGAGGGTCTGCATGGAAAAATCCATGTTTGAATACCTGCTTTAGCACTGCCCTTATTCCCTTTTCCGCCAGTTCTTTCTTTGAAAAACCATGTTCTTCAATGCTCTTTATATCCTTTATTTTTATTCCATCAATATATTCCATTACAAGGATTTTTCTTGTGGTATATTCCCAGTAAACTTTTGGAACATATACCGAATCGTCTCCTTTAAAATTTTTTCTGAACCTTTCCACATTCCAGCCTTCCCTGAGAAAATCCAGTTCATTTTTTATCTCTTCCGAAAATTCTTCTACAATTCCAACGGGGTCGTATAAACGGCTTTCAGGGACATACCTTTCTAAAAGCCGTGCAGCATGAAACATTATTTCCAGGTCGGAATTTATTATCTTTTCAATATCCGGTCTTTGAACCTTTACAACCACTTCTTCTTTACTTTTTAACCTTGCCCTGTGAACCTGGGCAATGGATGCTGCTGCTTTTGGCTGTTCTTCAAAATAATCAAACACATCCTCTAATTTCTTCCCCAGCTCCGATTCAATTAAAGACTTAATGTAAGAAAAAGCCACGCCGGGCACTTCATCCTGTAATTTTTTTAATTCCATAATATATTCTTCCGGCAATAAATCCGGTCTCATGCTTAGAATTTGTCCTAATTTTACGAAGGTGGGACCAAGTTCTTCCAGCATTAATCTTACTCTTACGGGAGTGCTTATTTTTTCATCCACGGTTTTAATCCTGGGTATAAATTTTACTACGCCAATCCTTGTTAATATATACCCAAAACCGTATTTAAAAACTGTGTTTACAATTTGCTGAAGACGTTTTGCGTTTTGAAAGGAAAAACTCAGTGCCTTTTCCAAAAAAATACCTCCCCTCAATTAAAATATAGCACCGGAAGGGAGGAAAGTAAAATAATATCCCTTTTATATGTATTTTTCAATTAAAATACTTCCTTCTTTATTATAAAAAACTGCCCTTTCTATATTATCTTTTACCCGAAGGATTCCGTTGCCAATCTTTATACAAACGCCCGGGTATACCATTTCCTTAGCTACTATCCTTGCCGATGATACTTTTTTTATCTCTTCCTCTAAACTCTTTTTCTCTTCATTTATATCGTTTAAGCTTTGTTTTAAAGAATCCCGTGTTTTATAAAGTTTTTCTAAAGCCGAATAATTTTCCTGGGAAATTTTCCCGCTATCTTTCATAGCTTCAAAAAGAAGTATTGCCCTTTCCACCTTTGCCAGTTCGTATTCCGTATTCTTAATTTTATTAATCGCTTCCTGTAATCTAATATTCAAAAAAGGATTTATCCCTACCTCAATTTCCGTCAGTGTCGCAAAGGGAGAACCTATTATCCTGGCTGCAATCCCCTCATAGGCTGAAATTTTGCCTCCCACGAGTAACCCTTTCTTACCGGTAATTTCAATTCTTCCACCGGCAATCAGTACGCTGTGCATGGCAGAATCGGTAATATAAATATTTCCTTTTGTTTCAATACAGCCGTTTTCAATAAATTTTATTGTAACATCGGAAAGAGCCTTTATTATCCCCTTTCCTCCTCCCTTTACTCCTCCCTTTATCAACACCCTTCCTTCGGAATGGATTTGGGCACCTTCCACATAACCCTCTATATCTATGTCGCCCTGGGCTTTCACCCTGTATCCTGTAAGTACATTACCGTAAATCTTTAAACTTCCCAAAAAATCAATATTTCCGGTTTTAGGACCAATATCCCCTTTTATTTCTAAAACCGGGTTAACGCTTAATTTCCCATCATGCAAAACGGGAGATCCATCAATAATGGAGAATAATTTGTTCCTGTCTTCAGAAAAAACCACATTTTTACCTGGAAAAAGTTTTGGCTCCTTTCCATCCTTTGCCGGTATAATTCTCCCTTTAACTGTATATCCGGGAATACCTTTGGTCGGTGGGATTTTCTCCGCCAGGAGTTGACCTTTTAAAACATTTGTAATATACCCTAAATCGTGAAAATCTACCCTGCCGTCTTCGCTAATTTTAGGCTTGAACTCCCTTTTTAAATCAAAATAAAATTTAACATCGCCGTTTTTACCGGGTACCGGCTCCTTTCCCTTCGCAACCAGTACTTCGGTATTAAAAATCTTCTCCTTTACTGCCCTTTCAATAGCCGAAATATCAATCCCGTAAATAACCCCTTTTTCCTTTAATGCATTCAACACATCCTCTACCTTTAATGCTATCTCTTCTTCTTTAGAAACAATAATGATATAAGCCGACATTTCATCCTGGGTTATCCTTACATCGATCTTAAAATTTTTTTCATTGTCCGCCACAGTAAAAACCTCCTATGGCCCCCCTTTTTTAATTATATCATAATTGAATTAAAATTCTTTTAAAAATATAAACCCCGGACTTTCCGGGGTAATTTTCAAAATCGTATTTTGAGCAATCTTAATGAATTTAAAACCGCAAGCAGTGCAACTCCCACATCGGCAAAAACCGCTTCCCACATGCTGGCACGTCCTGTAGCACCGAGAATAAGAATAATTAATTTAAAGCCAAGGGAGATAGCTATATTTTCAATCACTATCTTTCTTGTTATTCTTGCGATTTTTATTGCTTTTACTAAATTATAAGGTTTATCCTCCATCAAAACCACATCCGAAGCTTCGATGGCAGCATCGGAGCCCAATCTCCCCATAGAAATTCCTATATCGGAACGCATAAGTACAGGGGCATCGTTTGTTCCATCACCCATAAATATTAATTTTCCTTTTTTTGTTTTTTGTGTCATTAACTCCTCTACTTTTTCAACTTTCTGGTGGGGTAACAGCTCCGGGTAGTACTCTTCAATGCCGAGAATTCGCGATATATGCGCAGCGGCGCTTAGTTTATCTCCCGTTAACATTACAATATTTCTTATCCCCATTTCCTTCAAAGACTTAATAGTTATTGCAGAATCCTCCCGGATTTCATCGGAAATTAATATTGAGCCTGCATAAACTCCATTAACCGCTACGTGTACCCTTGTAATACCTTCTTCATCTTCGTCTTCATAAAAATCAATATTTTGCTTTTCCAAAAGCTTTCTATTCCCTACCAAAAGCTCAAAGCCATCCACCACAGCCTTAACCCCATATCCCGGAATTTCTTCAAACCTCTCTATTTTTTGTCCCTCAACCTCTTTTCCGTAAGCCTTCTTCAGGGATAAAGCTACGGGATGACCGGAAAAACTTTCTGCCTGTGCTGCAAATTCAAGCAATTTCAGTGGTGAAAATCCATTTTTTGCTTTTATTTCTGTTACTTCATATACCCCTTTTGTAAGCGTGCCCGTTTTATCAAAAACCACTATTTCAGGAAAATTCAAAGCTTCTAAATAATTTCCGCCTTTAATTAATATCCCTTCTTGCGCCGCCCTGCCAAGACCTGCAAAAAATCCCAGAGGTATCGATATCACAAGGGCACAAGGACACGATATTACAAGAAAAATTAGAGCCCTGTAAAACCAGAAAGAAAAGGATGTATCCTTGAAAATTAGATGCGGAAAAATAGCGATAAGCACGGCCAGTAATACTACAGCAGGAGTATAATAGCGGGCAAAGGTGGTTATAAAATTTTCTGTCTGAGCTTTTTTGGCAGATGCGTTCTCCACCAGCTCCAATATCTTAGAAACCGCAGATTCTTCGTAATTTTTTGTAACTTTAACGATTAATAGACCGTTTTTATTAATACACCCCGACAAAACTTCATCTCCTGGATTAACCCGCTTTGGTATAGCTTCACCGGTTAAGGAGAAAGTATCCACAAAGGAGCTGCCTTCTAATATAATACCATCAAGGGGTATTTTTTCTCCTGCCCCCACCGCGATAATATCCCCTGCTTTCACCTTTTCAGGTGAAACTTTTATAAAGTTGCCGTTAATTTTTAAATTTGCGTAATTTGGCCTTATGTTCATCAAGTCTTTAATCGATTTTCTTGAACTGTTTACGGCCCGTTCCTGGATTTTTTCACCGATCTGGTAAAAAAGCATTACCGCTACACCTTCTGGAAACTCTTTTATTGCAAAGGCCCCTATGGTAGCAATTGTCATAAGGGAATTTTCATCAAAAAATTGTCCTCTCAAAATATTTTTAAAAAATCTTTTAATCACATCCTTACCGGCAAAAATATAACTTGCTAAATACAAAACAATTTTTATATTACTGGGAAGATTAAATATAAAAGTTAAAGCAAACAAAAGAGCGCTTACAATTAAAATAAAAATTTCGCTTTTATAATACCGAAATTCCTCTAAATCCTCGCCTTTTTTGCCCTTTTCTCGAACAGTTACATGGGGCTCATAGTTTTTTACTATTTTTTCTATTTCTTCTTTTATTTTTGAATAACTGCCATTATTCTTAATTTCCAGGGTAAGGATTTGACCTGAAAGGTTGATAACGGCATTTTCCACAAAATCTATTTCTTTTATTCTTTTCTCTATTTTATCCGCACAAACGGGGCATGTCAGCCCTTCTAACAATAATTCTCTCTTTTCTTTCAACATAGCACCTTCCTTCAATATTTCTCTTTTATGTGCAAAAGACCCTGGTCGAAAACCTGCTTTACATGTTCATCATCAAGGGAATAATAAACCACTTTCCCTTCCCTTCTGTACTTTACCAGCCTTGCCTGCTTCAAAACCCTCAGCTGATGGGATACAGCGGACTGGCTCATATTTAAAAGAGCTGCTATATCACACACGCACATTTCCGAAGAAAAAAGAGCGCACAAGATTTTAATCCTCGTAGTATCACCAAAAACTTTAAAAAACTCCGCTAAATCGTAAAGTTCTTCCTCAGGCGGCATTGCCTCCCCTACTTTTTTCACCACATCTTCATGAATAACCGTGCAGTCACATTTTTCAAAATTGTCAATTTTATCATTAACCAAAACTTTAACACCCCTTTTAGTTGAACATATGAATATTTGTTCAATTGTTATATTTACATTATAAAAATATTTTTAAAAAAAATCAACATTAAATTTATTGACAGGAAAATTTCTTGCTGGTATAATTTCATCAATTGAATATGATAAAGGTTTTTAAAACCTCTTATCAAGAGTGGCGGAGGGACTGGCCCTGTGAAGCCCGGCAACCGTTAGAAGCTTTGCTTCTAAAATGGTGCCAATTCCTGCAGAAGCTTGGTCTTCTGAGAGATAAGAGGGGCGTACTTAGAATAATATCTAAGGCCTCTTATCTTGATGAAGAGGCCTTAAATTTTTATATTAATTAATTTTTAGAAAGGAGATTGCTTATGGGTATTGAACGCACAATCAAAGAAATCAATGAACGAATAAAAAGCGGTAAAGCAGTGGTTCTTACAGCGGAGGAGGTTATAGAAAAGGTCAAAGAAAAAGGTATAGAAGCTACTGCAAGGGAAGTAGATGTAGTAACAACCGGTACTTTTGGGCCCATGTGCTCTTCCGGCGTTTTCTTAAACTTCGGCCATAGCTCTCCCCGTATAAAAATGCAAAAAGTTTGGCTGAACAATGTACCCGCTTATACCGGAGTAGCAGCAGTAGATGCCTATATAGGGGCTACCGAACTTCCGGAAGACGACCCTTTAAACAGCGATTATCCGGGCGAATTCCGCTACGGAGGCGGTCATGTAATAGAGGACCTGGTGGCACGAAGACCGATAAGGCTCAAAGCTACAGCTTACGGAACGGATTGCTATCCCAGAAAGGAATTTGAAACAACCATTACCCTTGATGACATAAACGAAGCCATACTTTTCAACCCGAGGAACTGTTATCAAAATTACAACTGTGCTGTAAATTTAAGCGATAGAACAATATATACTTACATGGGCACATTAAAGCCCAATTTGGGAAATGCAAACTATTCCACTTCAGGACAGCTAAGCCCCCTTTTGAAGGATCCTTTCTTTAAAACCATAGGCGTAGGCACCAGGATATTTTTGGGAGGCGGAATAGGATATGTAGCCTGGAATGGAACTCAGCACTTCCCATCAATACTAAAAGATGAAAATGGAAATGAATTATGCGCAGCAGGTGGAACCCTTGCCGTAATAGGCGATTTGAAAAAAATGAGCCCTAAATGGCTGGTTGGAACGAGCTTTAGAGGTTACGGAGCCACATTGACGGTAGGAATCGGAATACCTATACCAATTTTAAATGAAGAAATTCTTTACTATGCAGCTAAAACCGATGATGAACTTTTTGCCCCAATTGTGGATTACAGCGATGCTTATCCAAACCGAAAACCCGGAAATCTGGGCTATGTAAGTTATGCCCGGCTAAAAAGCGGAAAAATTAACGTTTTAGGAAAAGAGGTCCCAACAGCGCCTTTGAGCAGTTACCCAAAGGCCAGGGAAATAGCTTATATTTTGAAGGAATGGATAATAAAGGGAGATTTCTTATTGAGCGAACCTGTAGAAGCCCTGCCCAACCCCCACTCCGGTATAAAAGGAAAGGTATTAAATTAGGAGGGATTTTTATGACCGAGAAAAAAGTAGTTTTAAAATTTTCAGCCCAGAATGCCGATAAGCCAATTATTTATCACTTAGTAAAGGATTACGATTTAATAATTAATATTCTAAAAGCTTCTATTAATCCTCATAAAGAGGGAACTATGGTTTTAGAAATTTCCGGTGATAGGTATGAGGAAGGCATATCCTTCCTGGAAAAACAGGGAGTATCGGTTTTACCCATTGAAACTGAAGTCGTAAGGAATATTGAGCGCTGTACCAGCTGCGGGGCGTGTACAGTTCACTGCCCCACCCAGGCTTTATATATAAAAAGACCTTCGATGGAGGTTGAATTTGACGGTGAAAAATGCATCCTTTGCCTCATGTGTCTGAAAATTTGCCCTGTTCGCGCCATGGAGGTGAAGGTATAGTTGCCCTACGAGCCAAAAAATTACCGGGAGCTTTATAAAGAAAAGGATTTATATCATTTTCAGGTTACCATTGAAGAAACCGACCTGGATATTGCCATAAGGCAAGAAAGGTTTAACCCTAAAATTAAAGATATGGTATATCTTTTAGTACAAAAAGAAAGGTTGCTTTTAAAAGAATACATAAAAAAAGACCCCGAATTTATAACAGCTCTTGAGCCATATACTCCTTTACCCGGTGCTCCTTTATCCGCCCTGTCTATGAGCAAAGCCGCCCAATTAGCGGGCGTAGGGCCAATGGCAGCAGTGGCGGGATATTTTTCGGAGATTGTAGGAAAAATGCTCTCTAATTACTCCAGTGAAGTAATAGTAGAGAACGGAGGAGATATATGGCTGAAATTAAAAAAGACCCGAACGGTGGGAATATTTGCAGGAAATTCCCCTTTTTCAAATCGTATAGGTTTAAAGATAAATCCTAATCGCACACCTCTGGGAATTTGTACCTCTTCGGGCACCGTGGGTCATAGTTTAAGCTTTGGTAAAGCCGATGCTATGGTAATAGTAGCTGAGTCCGCAATCTTAGCCGATGCAGTAGCGACGGCTGCCTGCAATCTGGTTAAAAGTGAACGGGATCTGGAAAGGGCGGTTAATTTCGCCCTTGACATTCCCGGTGTAATCGGTGCTCTCAGTATACTGGGAGATAAAATTGCTGCAAAAGGATACATCCGATTGGTTACCCTCTAATTTTAACCCGGGAGGAAATAAGATATGAGTCACCCTTTTTTAAATATTATAAATGAAAAAGTTGTCATTTTTGACGGCGCCATGGGGACGGAGCTGATAAAACGCGGTTTAAATCCCGGCGAGTGTCCGGAGCTATGGAATATAGAAAAACCGGATATTATTGAAACAATTCACAAAAGCTACATTGAAGCTGGCGCTGAGGTCATAGAAACCAATACCTTTGGAGCAAATCGAATAAAGCTTTCCCACTTTGGGCTTTCGGATAAAGTCGGAGAAATCAACTTTAAAGCTGTACAAATTGCAAAAAAAGCAGCTGCAGGGAAAGCCTTTGTGGCTTTATCCGTTGGGCCTACGGGAGTTCTGGTTGAACCTTATGGACCTTTAAACGTTGAATCTGCCATCGAAGTTTTTAAAAACCAGATTTCTTCTGCTTTAGAAGCCAAACCCGATATTATTCTCATCGAAACCATGAGTCAGCTTTCTGAAGCCCGGGCAGCGGTTATTGCCGCAAAAGAGCTATGTGATCTTCCTGTTATCGCTACCATGACCTTCGAAGAATCCGGTAAAACCTTGATGGGGACCGATCCGGCCACAGCCCTTTTTGTTTTGAGTTCCGCAGGAGCTGATGTGGTTGGCATCAATTGTTCCTTGGGTCCGGATAAAATAGCCTTTGCCCTCCAGGAAATGTCAAAATATAAATGCACACCTATTTTGGTACAGCCCAATGCCGGTATGCCCATTTTATCTGAAGGAAAGACTATTTATCCCCTCTCTCCAGAAGAATTTGCAAAAAGCTGTGTAAAATTATCTTCTATAGGGCTTAATGCTATAGGAGGATGCTGCGGCACAACACCCGAACACATTAAATTTCTTAAGCATTCTTTTTTAAAAATAGAACCTTTAAAAGTGATCCCTTTTTTAAATACCGTTATTTGTTCGGATAAAAAGACGATTGTATTGAGCGGAAAAGATCCCGTTAAAATAATTGGCGAACGTATAAATCCCACGGGAAAAAAGGCTTTATCGGAAGAATTAAAATCAGGAAAATTATCAGGAGTCATCCGGGAAGCAGTCTTACAAAAAAATGCCGGTGCAGATATTTTAGATGTGAACTTGGGGGTGCCGGAAATAGATGAAACTTCCCTAATGAAAAAGGTCATTCCCGCTCTTCAGGAGGCCGTAAACATTCCTCTCTCCATAGATAGCAGTAATCCCGATACCCTGGAAGCGGGACTCAGGGTCTATACCGGGAGGGCTCTGGTAAATTCGGTCAATGGAAGTAAAGAGAGCCTCGAAAAGGTACTTCCCATTATAAAAAAATACGGAGCGGTGGTAATCGGTTTAACAATGGATGAGATCGGAATTCCAAAAACCGCCAGCGAACGGCTCGAAATTGCAAAAAAAATTATTAAGGCAGCAGAAAATTATGGCATCCCGAAACAAAATGTAATTATAGACTGTCTATGTCTGACAGCAGGAACCCGGCAAGAGCAAGCCCTGGAAACCATCAAGGCTATAAAATTAATCAAAGAAGAACTGGGTTGTCTTACTACCCTCGGAATAAGCAATATTTCCTATGGTCTTCCAAGAAGAAATCTCCTGAACAGAGCATTTTTATCCATGGCCCTTTCGGCGGGGCTCGACCTGCCCATAATTAATCCTTTAGACAATGACTTATTAGAAATAATAAAAGCGGGTGACGTATTAACTGGCAGGGATAAAAATGCAAGTCTATTCATCAGTTTTGCAAAAACCACAAAAGACAGAGATGGCGAAAAACAATTTTTAAAAGAAAATATGATACTGCAAAATAGTCCACAAAAAAAGCTTTATGAAGCAATACTAAACGGTAATAATGAAGAAGTTGAAAAACCTATTGAGGAATTGCTTTTAAGTTACAACGAGCCTTATAATATCATAAACCAAATAATTATCCCCGCACTAAAAGAGGTAGGGGAAAAATACGAAAAAGGTGACTACTTTATCCCCGAGCTTTTACTATCCGCTGAAGCAGCAAAAAAAGCATTTGAAATAATAAAAAGGAAAATTCCTTCCGGAGAAGAAGAAAAAAAAGGAAGGATAATACTGGCTACGGTCAAAGGCGACATACACGATTTAGGTAAAAATATAGTTAAAGCTATTATGGAAAATTACGGTTTTGACGTAATTGACCTGGGTGTGGATGTGGACGCGGAAATAATTTTAAATGAAGCCAGAAAGTATAAAGATTTAAAATTAATAGGTTTAAGTGCTCTCATGACTACAAGCGTACCTTCTATGGAAACAACGATTAAACTTTTAAAAAATAAAATCCCCAACTGTAAGGTAATAGTTGGGGGTGCAATACTGAACAAAGATATTGCCGAAAAAATCGGAGCAGATTTTTACGCTAAGGATGCATTAGAAGGTGTAAGAATCGCCGAAAAAGTTTATGAGAAAAATTGATCATTCAATCTCCAGGGATTCCGGATCTTTTTTAAAGTATACCCTCTTTTCAGGTATCGCACTTTGATAGATTTTCTCTTTAATTTCTTCTATCCTTTTTAAAAGATCATCAAACAGTTCTTCATCCACCTTGTAATAGAAAAACAAATCCTCTAAATTTCGAGCCGTATCCAGTATCCTTTTATTTAAATCTAAAAATTTTTCAAATTTGCCGCTTTTAATAACTTCTTTTAACTGCTCTAAATCTATTTCAATCATTTTTACCACATCTTTTAAATCTTCATATACCCCTGCTGCCATTGGATACGGCTTAACCCTCTGTAAAAAATACTTATTTTTTGCATTTATATTGTAAACGTAACTTATCTCGTAGCCTTCTACAGTAAATTTTACATGGCACTGCTTACCCAGAAAAACGGTCACCTTTCCTCCCATCTGCCTTAGCATCATTTCATGGACCGTTTCCCTAATATCGATTTCTTTCATTATTTTTTACCCCTTTTCTTTTTTATTTCAATTCAAATATCAACAAATATACGGTTGATATGACAATTGAAATCAGCATTAAAGGAAATCCCAATTTAGTAAAATCCTTAAAAGTAATTTTATAGCCTTCCTTTTCCATGACACCGGCAGTTACCACGTTAGCCGAAGCACCCACCAGAGTTCCATTTCCACCGAGGCAAGCACCGAGGGAAAGCGCCCACCACAAGGGAGTAATATTTATTCCCGTAATGGCACCGAGCCCTTTAATTAATGGAATCATGGTAGCTACAAAGGGTATATTATCCAAAAAAGCAGATAATATCGCCGATGCCCATAGTATTACAATTCCCGTTAAGACCAGATTGCCTTTTGTTAAATTTACCACATTATTTGCAAGAATTGAAATAACCCCTACTTCATTTAAAGTACCCACTATAATAAAAAGTGATATGAAGAAAAATATGGTGGTCCATTCTACTTCCACCAGCAGTTCATCAATTTGTAAACCGCTGATAAGTAACAATAAAGTAGCTCCTCCTAAGGCAATCGTTGAGGATTCATAACCGAGGTGTTCGTGCAGGAAAAACCCTGTGATTATCAATGCTAAAACCACTAAGCTTTTTACAAGAAGCGTCCTATCTACTATTGCATTGTTTTCATCCAATTTCATTATCTGCATTCTAAGATTTTCGTCTACTTTCAATTCGTTCCTGTATATATATCGCAAAATAAATACCGTAACAAATAATATTATCAATACCACAGGGGTCAGATTTACAATAAAATCTAAAAAACCCAGCCCCGCTTCAGAGCCAATCATTATATTGGGCGGATCACCAATCAGGGTAGCGGTACCTCCTATATTAGATGAAAGAACCTCTGACATTATAAAAGGCACGGGATTTAATTTCAACATTTTTGCAATTACTATGGTAACAGGTATCATCAATAAAACGGTGGTAACATTATCCAGAAAGGCAGAAATTACACCCGTCATTATCCCAAACATGACTATAATTTTTAAAGGATCACCCTTTGCCATTTTAGCGGATTTTATGGCAAGATATTGAAATAGTCCGGTCCTTTTGATAATTGAAATTACTATCATCATCCCCACTAAAACTCCGATTGTCGTATAATCTATAAATTTAATGGCAGTTGTTTGATCAATTAAGCGTATTATCATTAAAAACATTGCCCCTAACATGGCCGCCACGGTTCTGTTAAGTTTTTCGCTGATAATAAATATAAAAGTAATTATAAATACTGCTACAGAAATAACCTGAATGAAGTTCATTTATAACATCTCCTTTAGCATATTTTTATTCCATATCTGTTATACCCCCTTATTAAAGTAAATTCAATAAACCGAACATATATATTTTTAAAATAAATATTATACTTTTTTTTTATAAATATTTTTCTTATCGTAAAGGTAACTTTCTATTTACTGACCGATAAAAAACTTATATACCCTGCTTTTTGCTAATCTATCCATTTTCCCTAATTCCTCATAGATTTAGCGAGCATAATAAAATTAGCTGCCGATGGATTTCCTTTTACTGCAATCTCAAAATAGTATACAGCTTTAGAATAATCCTTTTTATTATATGCTTCGACCCCAAGTTTATAAGCTTTATCAGGATGTATGTAGGTGGTCTTAGAAGTAGTTTGTTTTGTTTTTACAGAATTATTTATGGTTTTTGCTTCTGCAAGAGCAAAATTAGTAAAAATCATGCCAAATAGGATAAAAATCGCAATAATTTTTCTAAATAGATCACCCAAAATTACTACCTCCTTTTAAAAAGATACGATTTTAATTATTTTCTATTTTATTATTGGAAAGCATATTAATATTTTCCTTCAATTTTTCGATTTCCCTTTCTAAATTTTTTATCTTATTTTTATACTCCCTCATCTTAAAAGCCGTTCTTATACGAGAAAATAACCCAAGAACCATTACTGCTAAAGCCCCAAAAACAGTACAACCGATAATTATTAGAGCCTGCGACATTGAATAGATATTTCCAAAAAACCTTATATTTACAATTTCCGAATTAGAAAGGGCAAATATAGCTACGAAAAGAGCAAATAAAAGGGCTATCACTATAAATATTTGCATCCTCTCCCCTGACATATTACCACTCCTTTTTTATTTTTCTTCCTTTATTATACAATTTTTGAAATTTTTAAGCTACTTGATTTTTCGCAATAAAAATTGCACTATACATATTAAATATTTTAACTTAAAAAGTGCATCAGACTTTCTTTTTATGATAAAATTATTACAGCATTATTTTGTTATTCTACTATTATTAAGAGGGGGATTTCGTGATGGAAATGGAAAGAAAACTTTCCCTGGAATTTGCTCGTGTTACTGAAGCAGCAGCGGTGGCTGCAGCACGCTGGATGGGGAGAGGAGATAAAAATAAAGCCGATGAAGCGGCTACCGAAGCCATGCGGGCTGTTTTCGATACCATTGATATAAGAGGTGAAGTAGTAATCGGTGAAGGTGAAATGGACGAAGCGCCAATGCTTTATATAGGTGAAAAATTAGGGACGGGTTACGGCCCAGCCTTAGATATTGCGGTGGATCCGTTAGAGGGAACTAACCTGGTAGCAAAAGGACTAAACGGGGCAATTGCAGTAGTGGCAGCAGCTCCAAGAGGATGCCTTTTAAACGCTCCTGACATGTACATGGAAAAAATTGCAGTAGGCCCTGCCGCAGCTGGAAAGATTCACTTAGATGTTCCTGTAAAAGAGAACCTGAAGATTGTGGCAGAAAGTTTGAAAAAATCGATTTCTGACCTTACGGTGGTTATTTTAGATAGACCCAGGCATGAACAGTTAATAAAAGAAATTCGAGAGGCCGGAGCAAGAATAATGCTGATTTCCGACGGAGATGTTTCACCTGCTATCGCCTGCGCATTTGAAAATTCCGGTATCGATATGATGATTGGTATAGGTGGTGCCCCAGAAGGAGTTCTTGCAGCGGCCGCTTTAAAATGCCTCGGAGGAGAATTAATTGGACGGTTGAAGCCGGAAAATGAAGAGCAATTTGAAAGGTGCAAAAAAATGGGACTTTCAGACCCCGAAAAAATTCTTACCTTGGACGATATGGTGAAAAGCGATGATATATTTTTTGCAGCGACAGGAATTACCAATAGCAATCTCTTAAAAGGTGTACACTTTACATCAAAAGGTGCATCCACCCATACTCTGGTAGTGAGGGGAAAAACCGGAACAATACGTTTTATAGAAGCCGTTCACCGCTTTGATAAAAAACCCCGTTATAATTTAGTAGGATTAAAGGTTTAAGAGCTCTTTAAACCCTGCGATCCTTTATTTAAGTTGTCGGGTCAGAAAAATCTGATCCTAATTTTTTATAATCCAAATAAGTAAAATTATGGACAATTTAATTGTTAAAATGTTATAATCATCTATACCTGCCAGGTATTTATTTTACTTATAATTTTTTTATTTTTAATCCGAGGAGTAATAGATTATGGAAATAATTAGAGGATTTTCAATTATAATTTTTTGCCTTTTCTCGGGGGATTTACTTTCAAAAAGCCTTAATCTTTTAATCCCTGGAAACGTATTAGGGATGATTTTATTATTCTTATTTTTGTACTTCAAAATCGTTAAATTAAAGGATGTAGAAAAGGTTGCAAACGGCCTTATAAAAATTTTGTCTTTTTTATTCGTGCCTGTGGCTGTAGGAATAATATTGTATTTAGATATAATTTATAAAAATGCCCTCCCCCTGCTTTTTTCAATTGTAATTAGTACATATGCAGTTCTCTTAACAACGGGCTTTACTGTGCAATTTTTAATAAGAGATAAAGGTGGGGCTGAAGAAAATGATTGAGGAAATTTTAAAAAATCCTCTATTTGGAATAACCCTTACTTTTATTGCTTTTGAAATTGGCATGTATGTACAAAATCGAACAAAATCTTTCGTAGCAAACCCCCTTGCAATTATCTTAATAATTATCTTTCTTGGCTACTTTAAAATACCTTATCAGGATTACAATGAGGGAGGAAAATATATAAGCTTTTTTTTGGGTCCCGCTACCGTTGCTCTCGCCGTTCCGCTCTATAAAAATTTTAATACAATATTAAAATACAAATTAGCCATTTTTATAGGTATAACGGTGGGCTCCTTTACCGGTATTATCTCTTCTGCAATGATTGCACTTTTATTAGGAGCGGATAAAACAATTGCCTTATCACTTTCTCCCAAATCCGTAACAACACCTATTGCAGTGGAAATTTCAAATATGCTTCACGGTTATCCTTCTATTACTTCTGCAGCAGTAGTAATTACCGGAATTATCGGTGCTTTAACCGGTCCGGAAGTATTGAATTTTTTTGGAATAAGAAATAAAATTGCAAAAGGAATTGCAATAGGTACGGCTGCCCATGGACTTGGGACTTCAAGAGCAGTTCAAGAAGGTGAAATTGAGGGTGCTATGAGCGGATTGGCTATCGGCGTGGCAGGAGTAATTACTTCCTTTATACTTCCCTATGTTATTAAAGGGATAATAGATTGAGCCATTCCCACACTGAAAAATATATTTTTGCCAATAAATTAGTTTCGATATTCATTATTTTTGAGTATTTTTCTACCCTTTCCCACTCACCTTTTTCATAAGATATAACGAAATCCAATATTTCCCATAATCTGCCTTTTTTCTTCAGCAATGATTCTTTTACTCGTTCAGGAAGAATTAAATTGTTCAAAATTTCTTCCATGGGCCTGTTTAAAATCACATCAATCATAGAAAATAATCCTGTAAAATATGCTAAAGTACTTTCTTCTTTTTCCCCTATTTCTTTAGCTATTATTTCACAAAATCGTGCCCTTGCAAGTGAAGTTAATGTTAATTCATCAGGCTTATCCTTTACTAAATCTTTTATCAGCATGATTCCCATCCATTTTCTTAATTCTTCATAACCTAAAAAGACTAATGCCTGTTTTATAGAATATATATCATTTCTTTTATAATAAATTGAGGAATTCACAAGCCGAAGCAGTTCATAGGACAAAGAAACATCTTTTTCTATTATTTCTTCAATTTTGTCAAAATTGACTTCATCTTTATTTAATTCCTTTATAATTTCAAAATAATTTTTCTTTATTACTGATATACTTTTACCCGATATTATTTCGGGCTTTTGGAAAAAATATCCTTGAAATAATTCATACCCGTTGTTAATGGCAAACTTAAAATCATCCAGGGTTTCAATTTTCTCGGCTAAAATTGTCATATTTTTACCGCTAAATATTCGCGGTATTAAAGCCAGAGATTTTTTATCATTTTTTAAAAAATCCACTTTAATTATATCTACAAGCTCAAGTAAACCTGCATATCTTTTATAATTTATCAATTCAAAATCATCAATTGCTATTTTATAGCCTTTATTTTTTAATAATTTGATGGTCTCTATAAAACTAATATCCGGTTCAATATTTTCCAGAATTTCTATAACTATAAAATCCTTAGAAAATAACTCGGGAAATCTATTTTTAATAATTCTCTCAGGAAAATTGATAAAAGCTTTTTTCCCTCTTGTAATTAAATCAATACCCATCTGAATAAACACATTATTCAATACCTTGATAGTAGCTTCTTCAGGTGAAAGATTTTCACTAAAACTATTTGCAGAACTGTTTCGATAAAGGATCTCGTAGCCAATTACTTTATAGTTTTTATTAAAAATTGGCTGCCTGGCAACGAAAATATCCATATTATCTACCTCTATATTATATTTAGAAAATATTTTATAATTAAATTAGTATATCTCTATAAGAAAATATTACCCGAAATTTTGCCATTTTCCAATAATTTTCGAATTCTTTTGTATGTATAATTTTTACAACAGGTAAAAAATTATTAAAAAAATTTTTTAGGAGGGATTTTGTGGACAAGAATGCGCTAAAAAAAATCTCTTATGGGCTTTACATCGTTAGTTCTCTTAAAAACGGAAAATTCAATGGACAAATTGCTAATTCTGTATTTCAGGTTACATCAGATCCGGTTCTATTAATAGCAAGTATAAATAAATCAAACTTAACTCATGAATACATTTCCTCTTCAAAAAAATTTACTATCTCAATTTTATCCCAAAAGGCAGACTTTAATTTTATTGGAAATTTTGGTTTTAAATCCGGCAGAGATGTGGATAAATTTTCAAAAGTAAACTTCAAACTCTCAAATTCCGGTGCACCCGTGGTAATCGATAAATGCACCGCATGGTTAGAATGCGATGTAATAAACACTTTTGATACACCTACACACACCCTTTTCCTTGGAAAACTAATTGACAGTGAGATTATTGATGATTCCGAACCATTAACCTACGATTATTATCAAAAGGTTATAAAGGGGAAAACCCCTCCCTCAGCGACGACTTATATCAAGTGACCTATATAAAATAAGCAAGTAAATTTAAAAAAGCCTCCATAAAGGAGGCTTTTTTAATAAGTCGTGATACTTTAATTTTACTTAAAGGCATTACTTAAAGTGCTCAACGTTTTCATACCCGACACCATATAAGCAATTCTCAAAGTTTCCGCTATTTCCCCTTCCGTTGCTCCCATTTGCCTTGCAGTCTTTGAAAGGCTTTCTACACCTTCAGGAGAATTTGCAAAGGCATCTAAGGCAAGGGCTATCAATACTTTCACCTTTGGTTCCAGCTCTCCGGGTCCCATAGCCAGATCAAAATTTTTCGATACGATTTCAAATAGTTTGGGATCCTTTTGCTCCAGAACACTGATAAAAGGCGGATAATTTCTTGACATATAATTATACCCCCAATTTAGTTATTTTTTGATTTCAATTATCAAACCTTACCATCATATAATCATCAAAATGGGAAAACCCAAGCCTTTCATAGGCTTTAACTGCAGGTGTATTATACTTTTTTACCATTAATACCGGTTTCTTTCCCCTGTTAACTATCCTTTTACAAAGTTCGGAAACCATTGTTTTACATATTCCTTTATTTCTGTATTCTTCCTTGGTATATACCCCGCCTATTTGGTTTACCAAATCCGTTGACACCTGAATATATGCCTGCCCTACGATTTCATCATTGTAGATTGCAAATATGTAATCCTCTTCTTTTGACCTTTCTTTAAAAGTTTTTATTTTTTCTTCAATACTTACTTCCATATCAAATCCCTTTTTTGAAGCTTCCACAGCAAAGGTCGCAGCTTCTTCTAAAGGCAGTTCATGAAAATCCATGATTTTTATTTTCGAATTTTCATAGGGTGTTAATTTTTCATTAACTTGAAAGCTATCTTCATCGCATAATTTTATTTTTTTTACATCTTTAATTTTGTCAAATAAGGGCAATATTACTTTTTTCATTCCCAGTAAGAATTCTACATTGTATTTTAAAATTAGCTCTGAAAAAGCTTCAATACACTCCTCATCCTCATAATGCGGTGTCGAGCTTCCTAAGTTATAGAAGGGAATAATGCCTACAAGCCTGCCGCTTTTAAAATAACCGTAATAATCCCCGCATCTTCTTATATTTTTATCATTTTCAATGCTGAAATTAGAAATATTTCCCTGGATAAAGGTGGTTTCAAAGGGATACCTTCTTATGTACTCAATTATTATATCCCTATCCATCTCGGTCAATAGCCTTAGCAAATTAATCACTCCTAAGCCGGGCAATTTAATGACAATGTTACTTTTTTATTATATTCTTATTTATTAATATACGCAATATTCAGCTAACGTTAAAATAAGAGTATTATATATTTTTCTTGACAAAACCTTATCCTGCGGAGAAAATATAATATATTCAACATTACTTTATTATCTAACTTAAGCGATAAAGAAAGGAGCCAAAAAATGAAGCAATTTTACTTTCGATTAATAAAACTATTAACAGGGCTTTTCTTTTGTGCTTTGGGAATAGCCTTTACAATAAATGCTCGCATAGGATTTTCTCCGTGGGATGTTTTTCATGCAGGATTGGCAAGTACCCTGAGGATAAGTATTGGTACCGCTTCTATTGCAACCGGAATCTTAATTTTATTATTAATAATCCTTTTGGGAGAAAAGGTAGGCCTTGGTACACTTTTAAATATGATTTTAATTGGAATGTTTTTAGATCTTATACTTAATCTCAGAATAATCCCGGTTTCAAATAATTTCATTACAGGAATAATTATGTTAATAATTGGAATGATTATTTTTTCATTCGCTACTTATTTATACATTCAATCAGCTTTTGGAGCTGGGCCAAGGGATAGCTTGATGGTAGCCCTTTCCCGCAAAACAGGTTATCCCATAGGTTTTTGCCGTGGACTTATAGAGCTAATTGTAGCATTAACCGGTTGGAAGCTCGGTGGAATGATTGGAATTGGAACGGTGTTATTTGCCCTTTTAATTGGGTTATTTATCCAGATTACTTTCAAAATTTTTAAGTTTGATGCTACAAAAGTCAAACATGAGACTTTTGAAAATACAATTAAGCAATGTTTTACTACAATAAGAGAAATTAATAAATCATAAAAAATGCTCTCTATACTGAGAGCAAAATATTATTATTTATACAAAATCCAGATTATTCGGAAGGAGCCTGAAATTTTTTCTTATCGAATTCTTTCAGTACAAATTTCGAAACGGTCATAACACCCAGCGGATCGCCGGTAACGTTAAGCATTGTGTTGAACATATCAATAACTACGTAAATACCTGCTATCCAACCTACCGGGTCCAAAGGCAGTCCTAAGGTCTGTAACGTTAAAGCCGCGATCATTATACCTCCACCCGGAACACCGGCACACGCTGCAGCACCGAATACTCCCATCATCAAAGCCACGGCAACGTGAGCTGCCGTTAAATTAGCCCCATGCATCTGTGCTACCCATACCGCATATATTGGCATTTCTGCAGCCACCGCCTGCATGTTGATGGTAGCAGCAAGGGGTATAATTACATCCGCAGCATCTCCCGGAACGCCCAGTGTCTTTGTAACCCTTAAAGTAATTGGTAATGTAGCCGAGCTACTTTGTGTAACAAAGGCAGTGAGCATTGCGGGATATACTTTTTTCCAGAATATTAGAGGATTTACCCCTAAAACCAGCATCATAAATAGAGGATGAATAACTAACAACATTACAAAATACGCTACCCATTGGGTGAATACCATTTTACCAAGGGATGCTAACCCCATGGTTCCAACCGTACCTACCAGATTCGCCATTAATGCAAAGATTCCTATCGGAGCATACCATAAAATAAAGTCAACAATTTTATATATCAATGCCTGTAAGGATTCAAACAGTTTTTTAAGGAAATTGTGTTCCTCGGGAGCCACATTGTTCAAAAAAGCAATAGCAAACCCGGTTAACAAAGCACAGATAATAATCTGCATAGTGTTAAGTTCTAAAAATGCTCTCACGGGGTTATTAGGTATAAAGCTCATTAATACCTGAGCAGCAGAAACTTGAGCCAATTGTATTTCCTTTGCTCCCAATTGAACTCCTACACCGGGTTTCATGATATTAGCCATGGTGTAGCCTATGATTGCTGCTATAAGTCCAAAAATAAACCAGTAAACCAAAAATCCACCGAATATTTTCCCGAGTCTTTTGAAACTTTGCACCGTAGTTACTGCCGTTGCAATAGAAACAAAAATCAGCGGTCCTACAATGAACTTCAAAAGCGCAATAAAAATATCACCCAGCGGTTTTATAACTGAAACCCCCGGCCCTATTATCCACCCTGCAATAGCACCTATAAAAACTGCTATCAGGGCGTACAAAGGCCTTTTACCAAGTCTTAAAGTCTGTTCTACCCCATAAAAATACCCCTTTAATTTTTTGTATTTACACAAAAGGCTTTTCCTTTTTTAATTAATACGATTTTCAGTGGTTTTTAATTATACTAAATTCACCGGCATAGTTTGTCATCATTATTTTTCTGACCTCTTCCAATTTGTCCGTATGGCCCAAAGCCCACATAAGCTTTGTTATGATAGCTTCGGTAGTCATATCGTAACCCGGAATCACACCTGCTTTTAAAGCTTTTACCCCTACTTCGTAAACAGTCAAATCACTACCGTCAAACAAGCATTGAGTTGTTACAACAACCGCAATTCCCTCTTTTAATGCTTTTTCAATTTCAGGAATAATGTTTCTCCTGAAATTAGGTATTCCTCCCAACCCAAAACCTTCAATAATCAACCCCCTTAATCCCAATTTTAAAACCGCGGGAATAACCTCGGGCAAAAAACCGGGAGTTAACTTAAAAAGCAAAACCCTTGGATCGAATTTATCATCGAGTTCTACCTGCCCTTCAGGCATTTTATCAATACCATGTTCAATAATCACGTTTCCATTTTCAACACGGCCAACATACGGATAATTAATGCTCTTAAAGGCATCAAAACCGAGGGCTCTTACTTTTGATGAGCGCACACCTTTAATGATTTTACCGTCGAAAACTATATATACTCCTGCCAAACCGGATACGGCCACTTTAAAAGCGTCGAGAATATTTCTCTTCCCATCCGTTTGTGGATGCTCAATTGGAAGTTGCGAACCGGTAAAAATCACGGGCTTATTCAAGTTGCGCAGCATAAAAGTCAAAGCACAAGCGCTGTAAGCCATGGTATCCGTTCCGTGAGTAATAACTACACCATCATATTTTTTCAGACCTTCAAATGCCTCACGACCAATAATTATCCATTCTTCCGGCTGAATATTTGTACTGTCAAAGTTCATTATTTCCCTGCAATCAATTTCACATATTCCTTCCAGTTCGGGAATAAGTTTTATCATCTCTTCCCCTGATAACTTCGGAACCAATCCATCCTCTCCGGAGGCTGATGCTATTGTCCCACCTGTTGAAAGCAATAATATTTTCTTCATTTTTTAGCACTCCCCATTTCTTTTAGCATAATTTAATAGGCCTACTAAAATAACAGCAATATATTTATCTACATCTTCCATTGTAAGTATTGGAATTTTCATAAAATCTATATATTTTTTAGAAACTATCATAGAAATAACTGTACCCGTTCCGGGAACAAGACCTGCACCCCATGAAAACTGTTACTCATAAAGGTTATTCCGCCGGCATAATGTCTTTTATTTTAAAAATTCGACTTTTAAATGCAGTTTCCTTCTTAATTTTTTTTATTTTCTATTTTTTATTTTGTCCATATTTTTCCTGTGGAATTACTTAACTCATTCGACAAATTATGATAAAATATGTATAAATATCTTTAATATTTTTTATATATTTAGAATGTTTTTATTGTTGATACTTATTTAAATAGGGAGGAGGCATTTATGGAAGAAATAACCCTGGAAATATTAAAACAGGCGCCTTTTGGCTATGCATACCACAAAATAATTTTAAACGAATCAGGGATACCAGTAGACTATGTATTTTTGGATGTCAATACAGCCTTTGAGCAAATGACCGGCCTAAAAAAAGAAAATATTTTAGGAAAAAAATTAACTGAAATACTGCCGGGAATTAAAGAAGACTCTTTTGATTGGATAGGATTTTACGGTTATATTGCATTAAACGGCGGTAAAAGAGAATTTTCCCAATATTCAAAAGAATTGAACAGATATTATAAAATTACTGCCCTTTCCCCTAAAAAATATCACTTTGTAACCTTTTTTCAAGATATAACCGCTGAAATGGAGAAAATAAAGCAACTGGAAGAGCAACAAAAAATTATTTCAAAATTAACCATCGAATTGGATACCATATTTAACAGTACTCACGATGCGATATTTTTAGTCAAAGTAGAAAACGGAGAATTCCGGTATATCAGAAATAACAAAGCTCATCAGGAATTAACCGGATTTTCATTAGATATGATCAAAGACAAAACACCGGTGGAAGTTGCAGGAAAAGAACTGGGAAAGATATTAGAATCCGACTATAAAAGATGCTTAGAAACCGGTGCAGCGATAACTTATGAAGAAACTCTTAAAATGCCGGCAGGAGAAAAAGTCTGGCTTACCAGCCTGACACCGGTTTTCGTAAACGGCAGTATTAAATACATAGTCGGTTCAAGAAAGGATATAACACTGCAAAAGAAGGCAGAAAAAGAAAAAGAAGAGCTTTTAAATAGATACCAAGCCATGTTTAATGAGCATACTGCCATAATGCTTATTATTGAACCATTTACAGGAAAAATTTTAGATGCCAACCCGGCTGCCTGTTCATTTTACGGTTATACAAAGGAAGAGTTGCTAAAAATGCATATTCAGGACATAAATATGCTCCCAAAAGAAGAAGTTGAAAAAAAGCGTCTGATGGCTTTGCAGAAAAAACAAAAATACTTTGTTTTTCCCCATCGCTTAAAGAGCGGTGAAATAAGACTTGTCGATGTTTATTCAGCTCCAATAAATTTCGGTGATAAAAAAGTACTTTTTTCAATAATATTTGATGTAACAGAACGGGAGGAGCTAAAACGAAAGCTTAATGAAGAAAAAGAACTCCTTTCAATTACCCTCCGTTCCATAGGAGATGGGGTTGTTGCCACTGACTCTATGGGACGTATTATTCTAATGAACAAAGTAGCTCAGGAGATAAGCGGCTGGAATGAAAATGAAGTAGCAGGTTTGCCTTTTGGCGAAATTTTCTGCCTTATAAATGAGGAAACTGGAGAAAAGGTAGAAAGCCCTATAGAAAAAGTACTAAAATCCGGTAAAATAATAGGCTTAGCCAACCATACCGCCCTCGTCACAAAGGACAATAGAAAAATTTCCATTGCAGACAGTGCGGCACCCATTACAGATGAAAAGGGCAATATTTTTGGTGTAATTATGGTCTTTCGAGATGTTTCCAAAGAAAGAGAATGGCAGGAAAAAATCCTCTATTTAAGCAATCACGATACCTTAACAGGCCTTTATAGCAGGAGATACATGGAAGAAAAGCTTAAAAGCTTTGAACAAAGAAAAACTTCTTTTGCAATTATTATGGCCGATGTAAATGGTTTAAAACTGGCTAATGACGTTTTTGGACATGAAGAAGGGGATGACCTCCTGAAAAAAGCAGCCGAAGCAATAAAAGAAAGCTGCAGAAAAGAAGATGTAATCGCCCGCTGGGGAGGGGATGAATTCCTTATATTACTGCCAGAAACAAACTTAAAGGCCGCCCAGGAAATCACTGAAAAAATTAAAGATAAATGCAAAGAAAAAAGCACAAAAAACCTGCAGCTGAGCATGGCATTAGGCTGTTCTATAAAAAAATCTCCCGAAGAAAAGTTAGAAAAGGTTATAAAAGAAGCGGAAGAAATGATGTACCGCCAAAAATTAAATGATTCTAAAAGCTACCGGAAAAGTATAATAAATACACTTTTGGCTACACTTTTTGCAAAGAGCACAGAAACAAAAGAACATGCAGAACGGCTACAAAATTGCTGCATAAATATAGGCAGGGATATGGGGCTTTCTCCAAAAGAAATAGACGAGCTATCACTTCTTGCAGTCCTGCACGACATCGGAAAAGTAGGAATACCGGAGGAAATTTTAAAAAAGCCCTCCGCGCTCTCGGAACCAGAATGGGAGGAAATGAAAAAGCACCCGGAAGTAGGCTGCCGTATAGCGCAAAATACTCCTGAACTGGTGCAAATAGCCGAATACATACTGTGCCACCATGAAAGATGGGACGGCAAGGGTTATCCAAAAGGGCTAAAAGGCGAGGAAATCCCACTGTTGTGCCGAATACTTGCAGTTGTCGATGCCTATGATGCCATGATAAGCGACCGCCCTTACCGCAAAGCTTTAACCAGAGAGGAAGCAATTGCAGAAATTAAAAAAAATGCTGGAACACAGTTTGATCCTAATATAGTTGAAATTTTTTTAAAAGTATTGAAAAAATGCACAGCAGGTTCTTGATGTAGCAAAACGTATAGAGGGACAGGTAGAAAAATTTAAGGTATGACAGTTATAAAAAAGAATAATTTTATAAGCTTATAATTGAACATGCTCCCCTTTCAGTAGACAGTCTAAAATTATAAAACTTCTGCTTCAAGGGGAGCAATTTTAATACCAATTTTAAATACATTACAAAAGAAATTTCACGGTGGTTGTAAGACAAAAAACGTCACTTTAAATATCAGTTTCTCATCTAACTTTGAAAATCCTTTATTATAAAGTGTTTTTCAATATTCCCTATTTCTCAATCCATGTCATCAACGCAACACATTCCACGTGGAACGAGCCGCTTGGATTGATGTCTTGGGCTGATTTTTTGCACCTTACGTTTACGGGAACATATCAATAGGTTTTTTGCTGTTTTTTGAAAATCATCCGTATGTGGGAACATGTCTACACAGGAAGTGTACCAGCAAGTATCGCCGACTGAACCGCAGCTTTCAGTTCATTTATTTTATTATTCTTGATTTCATCCCATGTAACAGAAGGGTTATTATGAAGCGCTGTTTTGCACAATTCAAGGTATTTAAGCAGCACATTTCGTACTATTTCTTCCATTTCTTTTAACTCTATGGCTGAAATATTCCTACCATCACCCTCATGCAATGAATCAGAACGATATCTGTAAAAATTCTTCATTTTATCATAAAGTGTCCTTACTCTGGTCGCGTCGCTTTCTAGCAATACAGCTACTCTTTTCGAAAGCACTTCTTTCTTTCCCTGTTGATTTTTATTAAGGAATATCATTTCTAAAGCAGTAGTATACTGTTCAAATCCTGTCGGAAGATCAACCTGTTCTAATCCCCAAACAAATTCATCAATACAGCTTTTTAACAATAGGTATTCTTGTCCCGAATACTCCTGCAGAAACTGATTGCAGCGAATTACTTCTTCCTGGGTCAGTGTATAAACTGTATTGTCTGTGATGTTTCTTGATACATTATCGCTTGTTTGCTTATGTGTATTATTTATAAAACCACCCAGAGCTGAAAAGCGGTGCTCCATAAAAACCTCTTTCAAACCAATATTCCCCTTTTTGAATACTCGTAATAAGGAAAAAATTTTGTGAAGGTATTCCATTTCGCTGTTATAATAGGCTTCCAATTGATTACTACAGTCAAAATCTCTATCTGTATATATAACACCTGGTACTATCTCTGGCAATTGCACTTGATATGTATCGTCTTTATGTAGGCACATGAAAAAAGTGCCTATTTCATCTTGTCGCTGTGAACCTAAATAACTAATTGCAATTTTTCCGTTACCATCGATTATTTTATTCCTAAATGGTATCTCATCAAAATATAATTTTTTAATTGTATATCCGTTTCCTAACTGTAGTGCAGTAACACTTTCGTCACAATAAAGAATAATTCCATCTATTGTTACTTGAACATCTGTCATACAGCATCACCCCATTTACATTTGGTTGCTTTAATAAATCCTGAGTAGTCTAAACTTTATCCACGCACAATAAATATCTGATATTTTTTCTAGCTCAACAGCAAGGACGGTATGGCTCTTTAATTAATCAATCGCTTTCCTCAATTCTGTTCATTATCTCCTTCATGCTGTCGATTAAATAGTCCTTTTCAGGATGTGATACCCAGTTGTTTTCTAGTAAGCTGGTTAAATAAGATTTAATAATATCTTTGGACTTTACAAAGCTGATATTTCCAGGCAAGTTGCTCAGTATCAATTGAGCGTCTATAAAAGCGCCCATACTATTAATAACTTGATTCATTAATTTTTCTGCTTGTTCGATGTTCCCATTTTTCATTGCTTCTTTTGCAGAAATAATTAAACTACGAATGTCTTCTCCCCATATTGCATATCTTGATGGAGTTGCCTTGCAGTCTTCATCACATGAGTCAAAAATCGCTCTTTCTAGTCTGCCCATGAACATTTTTTCACTGTCGTGTTCTTTTACTCTCGTGATTACTACGGAAGCATTTCTGTTGTTAAAATTATAAAAGTTTATTACAGCCCGCATCAATGATTGTATTTGAACCAATCTTTATCATCCCTTTCATCTTAACAATCTATTATAATCAGTTTTCACTGATAAATATGTTTCAAAAAAAGCCTGTTAGTAAGGATAAATAAACTGGTAATCACTTTAAGATCCACATTACGGCTGTTTTTCATGTATACTACATTTAAATTCATCGCAATATCCTAAACCATCATCAAATTCCTTAATCTTTCCCTTTGTACAACACTTAGGTACACCATTTTCGTCGTGTTCACAAAACCAGCAAAAATCGCAAACTGGATCACAAACGGGGTCATTACAGATATACATTCTAATCCTCCTTCAATTTAATGTAGTTGCCAGGCAATGCTTCAAACATATCCGGGTAATGCCCACACCTTGCCCTAATCTGTGTATATTCCGCCTTACTGCCATCCTTTTTTAAATACAGCCTGCGCCTGTATATCTCATCAGCAAGTTCAGCTGCATGCATCGTCTTGTTTTCTGCCTCTGATAAAACTATTCTCATTGCTTCATGGAGTGTATAGTTAGGCATTTCTTGCATGCCAATTCCTGTATCAGTTAAATTGTTTTCATCATATTTTAAGACTATATAAGCTGGCTTATTATTTTTAAGCAGAACGACTTTTCCATTTTTATCAACGACAGAAAATACATGATCTATATTTGTTTTTAATGAATCAAAAGGAATTAAGCTATCAATTTTAATATCCACGATTAACCTCCTCATAACATGCTCTGTATACCCATGCTTTATTTGGATAACCTGATTTTTGCTTGAATTTTTAATTTTTCTTTGTCAGAAGGTAAGTTTAAAATATGCATTTTCCTATGACAATTTGGGCATAGTGCAACAGTGTTTTCAATAGTATCGCTTCCTCCCTCTGAAAGCCACTCTATATGATGGCACTCCAAATAAGGAATGCCCTCTTTATTATAGAAGGGAGCCTTTTGCCCACATAGTTGACATACACCATTGGCTCTTCGTTTAGCATATTCTGCTACAAATGCATCTCTAATAAAAACATTACTTGTAACATTACGACTACTTACTTTATCACTTTCATTTTGCTCTGCACGTTCTTTTAACTCATCCAGTGTTAATCTTTCAGCTATCTTTTCTTTTTCCTTAATGTATTTATTAAATGATGCTTCGGGAATAGCCTGTGAACCAGTTTGTAACTTCAAAGGGAACATCCATACTTTTCTTGGAACCCCATCTTCACCTTTTTGTATTTCCTGATAAGGCTTACCTGCCAGAGATACAAGACCACGATATATGTATTCTGTAGGTACCAGCACTTCGAACAGATGAACTTCTACACCATTTCTATCAGATTCTGCTAGTGTTTTATTCTGCATAAAATTCAGATCTTGGTCCCCATTTTTACCCATACCCGTATAATGTAAAACATCTCCAAACCATTTGTCTTCGTACAAACCTTTTGTATGATCAGATATTATAACTAGGGAATTGGTTGCTTTTGACCGGCGCATTCCCCCCATATTTCCGCACTTAAATTCAGCTATAATATCTGAATGGGTTACAATTTGTCCAATTTTAAATTTGCAAAAACTACTCATGATAATCCTCCATTACCTTTTTAGCAATCAGAATATCTGCTGGTAAAAGCTCAAATTTTAGTAAATCAATTATTTTAACCCACTTATACTTATCATGAACAGATATCTGAATTGTCCCGTCAGTTATTGTACAATAATAGGCAATTAGATAAATGTTCATATTACCGTAATCGTGAGTTACCTCAGTACAAAATTTATCAATAGAAACATCGATATTAAGCTCCTCTTTAAGTTCTCTAGTAAGGCAATCTTCGGGGGTTTCGTTAGCTTCAATCTTCCCACCTGGAAATTCCCATCCTCCAGCGAAATTTTCTTTTGGTGCACGTCTAGTAATTAAAACTTTATCATTATCTGTAATAACTCCTGCTGCGACTCTAATTCTATTCATAACTTACACCTCTTGTATCTCTTCAAAGTCGCTATATTTACCCTCCAATTTAATGTGTAACCCTGCCAAACATGTTAGGTAGCACTCACTCCTTGCTCTTATCTGGATATATGCCATAATTAACCACCTTGCTACAATTATATAATACAAAAATTTATTTGTCTATATATTTGTTTATATATTTGTATAAAAATAAAAATGCCGCCAATTAAGAAGGTTTCCTCCTCAACTGGCGGCAATCTTATTGCAATCCTATAGATTCACTTCTATTTCTAATCCAGACTTAAACTCCACCACTATCTTGTCATCATATACAGTCGCTTTTTCAACTAATTTTCTAACCAGTTTATCATCAAACTCCGTAATATCACCGGTTTGCGTGTGAAGGAAGTCCGTCATCTCAGCAATCCGATCCCGCTTATCTTGACGGAGGGCGTTTCTTGAAAGGGTTTCTTGCCTTAAATCCCGTAAGCGGTAAATCTCATTGACAATATTATCATAGCTTTCCTTTGAATTTGCCTTTTGAATTAATTCGGTTTGAAGTTCTTCCAGCCTTTTATCAATATCTGCTGTACTTTCATCCCAATGCTTGCTTAATACGGTTTCAATATTCTTTTTCAGTATAGCCAGAAAAGAGTTTTTTCCGCTGACGGCTATATTGATGGCTTCTACAATCTTCTCTTTTAGCGTATCTTCAAGTATAGTGGAAGCGGTACAAAACAAACCGGTATTTTCTAATCGGCTAACACATCTCCATACGATTGATTTCTTTCCTCGGTTATTCCAATGAACCCTGCGGAATATTTCATGACACTTGCCGCAGAACACCATTTGGGATAAAGGATGATTATTGCTGTAGTTTCTCTTCTTTCCGTTCTTACTTATATGCACACATCTTCTTCTGACAAGCTGTTCCTGAACCTGCATAAAGATTTCACGCGGGATTATAGGCTCATGGCTGTTTTCTACATAGTACTGTGGAACTATACCGTTATTTGGTACCCTTTTCTTCGATAAAAAATCTACTGTATAGGTTTTCTGCAGCAGCGCATCACCGATATATTTTTCATTCCTCAAAATCTTATTGATGGTGCTGGTATGCCATCTTGAATTGCCTGCACCCGTCAGAATTCCGTCAGCCTCCAAACCCCTAGCTATCTGCAGCATACTGGAACCTTCGAGGTATTCTCTATAAATGCGTTTAACAATTTCAGCTTCTTCTGGCACGATAACTAAGTTGCCATCTTTATCCTTTGTATAGCCAAGAAACCGGTTGTGATTAATATGGATTTTTCCTTGCTGATATCGGTACTGAATACCCAGTTTTACATTCTGGCTTAACGATTGGCTTTCTTGCTGCGCCAAAGAAGCCATAATGGTCAACAGGATTTCCCCTTTGGAATCCATTGTGTTTATATTTTCCTTTTCAAAGTAAACCGGAATATTTTTTTCTTTAAGCTGCCTTATGTACTTTAGGCAGTCCAGCGTATTTCTTGCAAAACGGCTGATAGATTTTGTGATTATCATATCGATTTTGCCCTGCATACATTCTTCTATCATCCGGTTAAACTCTTCACGCTTTTTTGTGTTGGTTCCGCTAATACCTTCATCTGCAAATATACCGGCTAACTCCCATTCTGGATTACTTTTGATGTAGTTTGTGTAGTGCTCGATTTGCGCTTCATAACTGGTTGCCTGCTCCTCGCTGTCCGTAGAAACACGGCAATAGGCTGCTACCCGAAGCTTAGGCAATTCCTCGGCCTTTGCACTATTCCCAATTCGCTTACGGGCAGGAATTACTGTAACATTCCTCGTTGTCATCTAAAATCACCTCGCTCTTAATAAGACTATAAGCATACTCTGCCTGCTGAAATGGATCATCGTATAGATTATCTGGCATTGAAGCATGAAACCTAAAATTTAAGATTTTCTTTTCATTTCCTTTATGTTCATAAATCCTGCCAAGCGCCTCAGCTCGCCTGCGTCTTTCCAGTTGTGCTTTTTCGAATGTGTCCCTGCTGATAATTGGCGGATAGAATTTATCCTCAACATACCGTTTATCTGCCAGCATTCTTGCAATAGATGTGTGGTAGCGCTTAATGCCCGCTTTTTGAGCCGCATCGGTTAAAGAAAGCCCGGAAAGATAAGCCTCAAATAGTTTCTCAATCTTAACTGCTTCCTCTTCATTAACGTCAGCCCTGCCATTTTGAATGATATACCCAAAAGGTATATGGCTCATCATTTCACCAACCTTTCCTTTAAGTTCAACCCGCATTTCATCTTGAAACCTATTTCCTCCTGTGAAAACACAATGATTTCTTCAATAAAATCCTCAAATATTTCACTATCAAATTCATCAATCTGCTTTTCAGCTTTCGTTGTAAATTTAAGAAGCTTTTCTACCTCAACAAGGATAGTCTGACTCCCATCGATTGCGCGTTTTATGGCTTCCTTTTGTTCTTTTAATAAAACCGCTTCTTTGAGCAGCTCATTTTTCTGTGTATTAAAAAGAGCGGGTTCCAGGTATCCTTTGGCCATAAGTCCCATAATCACCTGAACCCGCTCTGTATTTTCTTTGATTTTAGTTTCCAGTTCTTGAATCTTTGCTATGTTATCTGAGTAATTTGTTTTCTTTAAGCTTTGCAGCAATGGTCTTAAAATGAACTTATGACCGAAAATAAGCTTATTCATCATAACAACGAAGGCCTGATGGATCGCATCCTCTCTGACAAACTTCATTGAACAAGCCGAAGCGTCCTTTATATGCTTTGTGCAGCACCATGCAATATATTTACGGTCACCGCTGCCATGAATTCGACGCTTAAAACTGCTGCCACATTCTGCGCATTTGATTTTCCCCGAGAAAGGGTAGCGTTTTTGATACTTGCTGCTTCCCTTGATTACACCTTTTTCTTTTCCTCTTTGCTTTAATATCTCTTGGGCGGCTTCAAATTCCTCATGGGATATAATGGCTTCATGATGACCCTTTATCATGTATTGATCCTTTTCCCCACGATTATAATGCCGCTTAAAATTCTCATCTGTATAGGTTTTTTGCAGAAGGACATCCCCAGTATATTTTTCATTGCTTAAAATGCCACGGATAGTTGTCGCTGTCCAGTGTGAACCTCTCTTTGTTGGGATTTTATCCGAATTTAACCCATCTGCAATTTTCTGTGTGCCTTTACCGTCCAAAGCCTCGGAAAAAATCCGCTTTACGATTTCAGCCTGTTCTTTATTGATAAATAGCTTTCCATCCACATAATCGTAACCATAGGGAGGATACGAAATTTTGTATGTTCCGTTTTGGAACCTACGTCTGATAGACCACTTACTATTTTCTGCAATGGATAATGACTCGTTTTCTGCAAGACTGCTCAAAATTGTCAGCACCAATTCGCCTTCCATGCGCTGTGTGTTTATATTCTCTTTCTCGAAATAGATGAAAACACCGAGATCGGTAAGTTTTCGCACCATCTCAATGCAGTCGGTTGTATTTCTTGCAAATCTGCTGACTGACTTGGTTATAATAAAGTCAATCTTCTTGTTTTCACAATCTGCAAGCAGTCTTAAAAGTCCAGTCCGATTCTCCTTTTTTGTGCCTGAAATGCCTTCATCATAATAAATCCCTGCAAATTCCCAATCAGGATTTGCTTTTATATAGGATTCATAATGGCTCTTTTGTGCTTCCAGGCTTGCCATTTGTTCATCACTTTCGGTTGAAACCCTGCAATAAGCCGCTACCCTCAACTTTGGCTTGAAAGCTTGAAGAGCATTGTTCCCATCAATCCTCGTTACCTTTCTCACTGTTTTCACCTCCTTTGGGTATGTGACATATTACCTCTGTATGTCGCTAATAGCAAGCTAATTAGGCCATAAGCTGTGCATACATCGGCGAGAAAGTTTTACGGTTCAACTTGTCGATTTTGTCGAATTCTTCCTCTGAAATCAGTCCTGTCTTAAGCATCTTTTGCAGGATTTTATATGCCCGCCAGTAATCAACCTCTCTTTGAAGTTCTTCCTGTGTTATCTTTGTATAGTTAGTTTCCTGCGGGTTATATGGTAAATGATTAGCCGCCTCTATCATTCAAGCACCTCCTATAAAAATTTAGGACAGCCTTGATTGGCTGTCCTTTATCGTTATTCCGGCAATTTCAAAACTTGTCCGGGGTAAATAGCATCTGAAGTCAGGCCATTAAGTTTCTTAATCTCCGGGTATCTTGTTCCTCTGCCGAGTTCTTTTTCCGCTATTCTCCATAAGGTGTCGCCTTTTTGCACTGTATAGGTTCTATTGCTCTTGTTATCAGGAATGCTGTTCACAATTACAAGGTTTTCTTTTGCTACCCAAGCGTTTATGCCTGCAATCTCTAGACCGCCAGATTTTCTAACCTTTTTGCCAAGCAAAACACATTCTTTGCCGCCTTTTACGACCGGCTTGCCTTTGTATAAAGTCTGTGTGACCCTGTGGTAATAGTCATTTTTGACCCACGTTGGAACTTCCACACTGCCGGGGTAGTAGTTTTTTGCGCTGTCCTTAAACTCCACTATATCGCCAATTCCAATATCCGTATTGTTATCTGTGTTGTTCTCCAGCGCATTTTTCACTGCTTTACGGAAAGTGTCCATGCTCTCCCCATGCTTGGGAAACCAATGCATCACATCAGCATGATTGCTGGAAATACCGAGCTTATACCCTTCACAGTGGCAGATGATATCATTCTCGTTAAGGCCGTACTCCCTGCAGAGCATAACGCAGAGTTCAACCGCATTCTGCCACGCTTTACGGAAATAATCTTCCTGCTTTGCTGCATCGTAACCCACCATTACCGACCCGGATTTATACAAAAACCCGGCAGGTTCACAGATTTCAAAACCAATATGGGTATTGTTGGCTGCTCCTCCTGCATGCCAACTGCGATGATTCCAAGGCAGGTATTGCCAAACCTCTTTATCGTCCACAAAGGCGTGAACACAGACCTGCCTATTTATTTCACCGGCTTTGTAAGATTTGTTCCAGCGGGAAAACCAGTCGGCCGCCATTACGCCCGGCGTTGCCGTTGAATGCACCATGATTCCTTTAGGCGTGATTTTCCGGCCTGCCGTATAGCAGTCGTTTCGCGTCATGTATTTGGTAAAAAGCTTCATTTCTTCCCATCCTCCTCACTTGAATTGCCATGCAGTTGCTCCAACGCGTTCTTCAGCTTTTCAGGGATAGGCAGTCCTATATGTGCTGCATTCTCAAGAATTGAAATACCCTCGTTACTCAGGTAAAAGAAAATTACCGCTGTCCGGATTGCCCCACCGTTACCGAGAACTTGACTGTCGATGATATGTCCCACACCCACAAGTACAAAAATAAGCACCTTCTTAAAGATGCCCTTGGCTCCGACTTCACTTGAAAGCTTTCTGTCCACAATGGCGCACATCACACCAGTCACATAGTCAATGGCCACAAAAGCGATGAGAGCATATAAAAATCCATCCAGCCCTCCAAAAAACCAGCCAAGAAATCCGCCAATAGCAGTGAATGCAATTTGCATCCAATTCCAAACTTCTTTCATATCAAATCCCTCATTTCTTTATAAATTTCCATATAAAAAAGCACCTCTGAATCAACAAAGGCGCTTTCAAAAATTAAAGTTGTTACATTCTATGGCTGAAACGGATCCGCCCTTTGGATGTTAAAGTCGTACTGAATCTTCATTGTGTTTGTCGGTGTCTTGGTTACAGGACTTGGCAGCAGGGTCATTGCAGCAATAGGTTCCCATAATGTCCAGTAATATTGCCAGTTATAAATTGAACTGCTGCTTGGAACATAATATCTTTTTACGGCACATCCACCTGTATCCTCAACTACATATTGGTAGTCAAAGGAATAATTTCTAAATGATATATCGATGATATTAAAATTGTTATCCGTTATGAAAGTATAGTTTCCATTACAAACAAACCAAGTGTCTGCATCTCTTGGCTGCAGTTTCAAATCATATCCATTCAATGACATTGCACTGGTTGAAAATGGTCCTGCAGGTGTAGTTGTTGTACTCAAGTCATACAAAGCTGTCTTTGTTAAATTCGCATCAGGATTGCACACCAATATAAATGTCTTGTTTGTTCCACCATTATTGTATCTTAAAGGTATATACAATTTTCCATTTTTACACCCCATTAACCCATTCTGTAAATAAGAGTCAATATTGCTATACCAGTTTGAAGGTATTTCAGGTATTTGCTGGCCAATAAGCGTATAGTAGCTATTTGTTAGCGTTGTTTCAACCTTGGTATTATCATCAAGATTCAGCCTATGAAGTTTATTGTTGTATGATGGATAAATCATATATACATAATTATTGTCTTGTGCCATCAAATAGGCCGATGGCCTGTAACTTGAGGATGTTAGCCCCATTGTAGTATATAAGTCAACTTCTGAATACTCTTCGGTATCAAGATTGATTACTCCCATACATGCCTTTGCTGTATTGTAATTTACTCCAATAATATAGAGTTTGTTGTTGTATTTAAACACCCTGAATCTATATGAACTGTAGTTTCCTGGAGTGAAATTTGTTGATGCAGGAATATTTTTAGACTTGCTGCTATAACTGTCTAATTTGAAATTTCTTGATATTTCCTTTAAACCATATAATATTTCCTGTGTTGATGAATCATATTTCATCTCACACCACCACAGCTTCTGAAATGTTCCATTTGCAGCACTTGTCGGAAAGTCAAATACAAAATGCAGATTACTTTCCGTAAAGAAAGATTCGCTGAGATTAATTGTGCCTTTTACTGTACTTGAGCCCGCATACGGCCTTGACTTATCCGCCCAGCCTATAATATTTCCTTTTATGGCTCTAGCAAAGCCTGATTCCGGTGTAGTATCATCCGTAAGAAATAAATGGCGAAATGGGGCAGTAAAATATGAGTAATATCCGCCTGATTCAGTATAATTTGAATCCTTCGTGGATTGGGTGCTGCCCACCTCCGCGTCGTTATACTCCCATTGCCTGCCCCATGGATTTCCTCTTATCCTGCAGCAAAAATAATCCATGAAAGCCATTCTCGCAATTGAGTCGGCAATGCGATTCTCAGTCTTTATTTCACGCTCCAGCTTACCATTTTCATCAAACAGCTGAATTGTGACTATACCGTTTATCTCAATATCCGGTTTCATCTTTACATGCTCTTTGATTGTTCCATCTATAAATTTTTTGTCATAGCCTTTGGCTACACGCATTTTTTATCACACCTCCTGCGTTAAAATAATATCTACAACTTCAGTTGTCCGGTTTTCGCTGACATCAGTATATATAAGCATTTCAGTACATGCTGCAGGAATAGGAACTTTTGACTCTACTATATAATTGTAAGTCACTCTATTTGAACTTACGTCGGAGTACTTCAGTTCTTCTCTTGCTTCTGCATGGGGTATTTCCGAGCTTAAACCTCCTGTTAGATTTCTTCCGTCAATAGCAAGCTGCAGACCATTTGGCAGGATTGTAATAGAACCCGTATCGAGACACAGCTTTACACTAAAATAGTGACCGCCTTCCGAAATAGCCACCAATGCCATTGGTACTGCTATTAAGTTATCTCCTATCTGCAGCTTCTGTTTTAAATTGATTGGAATGATACTGTTATCGAGGCTATATTTTATAGTTAAAGTGCAAACAGAAGAGGCATTCACACTCAAAATCAAGTAAGACATGATATTTGTATTTCTCACAGTACCAATGGGCATATAAATGACTTCCTTTTCAACAGCCCCGACCTCCAGTGTGCTGGGATTTGTATAATACAGCATAGAGCTTAAGGCCTGGGAGATGGTGCTAGCCAAAATCTCACTGTTTCTTGAAATTTCAGCAAAATACCGGTCAAGGGTGCTTAAAGGCTGCCCCAGTTCCACCTTGGTGTTTTTGGTGCTTAAAAGGTCTTTTTCAACACCGATCACTTTAACCTTTATATCAATACCGAGGATGCTGTGCGATACCGTTACAATATCCCCCACTTCCACCTGCTCCAAAGCCTTGTAGTTCTTGTATTCCTCGGTCTGCCCAAGCAGGATGAAATCAACCTTGTAATTGACATCGGGAAGGGCGTGGGCATCCAGATACTTTTGCGCTTCTATTCTCAGCAGCCCTTCGCTGTTTACCTCTTTAAACTCAACCATCTTGACGAGAGCAAAATCAGGGTAATCCGAACCTTCCCACAGCGGATTTAATAAATATTTCTCCGGCAGAGTAATTCCATCCATGCCAACCGGGTAAATCCAGGTCGCCACATTGTCGGAGTTGAGCTTTTCGCTGATGCCGATGATGTTTTTGCCATACCTGATGTGCACTCCCCGGTCCTTACCTTTGCTTTTCATAATGGCGATTCTGAAATTATCCCTGACCAGCTCCCCCTGCCATTCATTTACAAGCAGGTAAACAGCCTCAACCCCATTTTTCTTAACAAGATATTGCGTAGCAACTTCAGTAAGATCCGATTCGGCTGTATATACTTCTGAAAGTCCCATTTCCTCCAGTATTATATCAAGCGCTTCTTGACAGGTTTTGTTTTCCACCCGCCGATCTTCAATGATGCAGTTCAAAAGGTCGTAGAAAATATGCCGGGCATAAACAGTGACTAATCCGGCTTTACTGTCTTTATCAGTGTTATAAATCCTGAATAACTGACCGTCAGCTTTGATTATATTAAAGGGTTTAAGATATTGCGCTTTTTTTGAATGCAAAGGATATGACAAGATCAACTCATATTCATTATTAAGCTTTTCGATTATCTTACATTCCACTACCTCATGTAAAACCGCAAGCCCATTTTTATCAAAGCTCTTCTCTTTTTTATCATAAACATGAATCATCACAACCACCGCCAATTGGGAGTGATTTCTAATTTAGAAACCCCACCGTTAAAAGCAACAATATTATTGCCAATATCAAGAACAGGAAACTCGCCGGACATGTAATTATTAGCATTTAATAGGATTCCACCTTCAACAAAATAGGCTTCCTCAAACTCGCTATCAATAACAACATAAGGCTTATCAATGTTTGTTAGTCTGACTTCCCGGCCATTAATAACAAAACTGCCATCTCCTGAACAATAAACCTTTATTATAGGCCTACTCTTAACAGTCCCATGGTTAAAAACAGAGGTTCCTGTTCCTTCAGTAATATTAATAACCTCATTCATTACTGAGTATTTGAAAGGCCTGCAGTTAAACAGAATGACAAACCGGGAGGCAATTTTCAGGATGATTTCAAAATCGATGCTGTTTACAACCTGTGCTCTGTATTTCTTATCGCTCTGAAAACTGAAAATAAGGTCACTTTCGCCTGAACCAATGAGCCATGCCTTAATATCGTCAATTTTGCCTTGTATATTGCCAATTACAGCACACTCTACGGATAAGGTTATATCTTCATAGGTTTCCTCGTCATATCTCAGACTCGAATTTCTTCCCGGAATGCTAATGTATGAAACTCTTCGCTTTGGAGAAGGTACATTGGGCCGCTTTTCTATAAATATCCCATAATCTTTAAAACTGTCTTTGCTATTAAAGACAAAACTAAGCATTATGCACCACCCCTTGCCAAGGATAAACGCTGTCTATAAAACTCAAATTCATAAGCAAGCTGCTCAATATCCTTTTCCGTATTGTTATAGAAATTTTCAATATGGAGTATAAATCCATTACCATTTACAGCACTCTTTCCAGTGATGCCTGAAGCACCCGTCTTAAGACCTGCATCTATCTCAAATTCAGTAGGAATAGCCTTTTGCATATCCTGTACGACTGTGTTCATTGCTTTATCAAACCCTATTCCTATTCCTTCACCCATGTTTTTCCCGATACCAGCAAAAACTGTTGATGGTGAATGTATGCCCAGGAGATTTTTTGCCCCCTCAACGATTCCGGAAAAGAAACCTGATATTTTGTCCTTTATCCAGCTTCCAAGGCTTTGGATGCCTTCCCACAATCCTTTTACGATGTTCCTGCCAATATCTGCAACTGAGGGAATAGCCTTTCCCAACCCTTGGATAATTGCGGATATAATTTGAGGCAAGCTTGCCACAAGTTGGGGTATTGCTTTGATAAGGCCTGCTGCCAATTGGACAGTAAGCTGTATGCCCATCTCCACAATCTTCGGCAAGTTATTTGTGATAAAGTTTATGATGGCCATAATAAGCCGAGGTAATGCCTCTATAAGCTTTGGCAGAGCGTTCAAAAGTCCCTGCGCTAACCCTTCAATAATGGCAAATGCTGCTTCAAGTATCTGATCCATGTTGTTTATCAGCGTCTCACAGATAAGGATGACGGCTTCGACAATAGCCGGGATCAGCTCCGGAAGCGCCTCCCCGATACCAGTCGCCAGCGTAACAACCATTTGAACTGCAGCTTCCACCAAAGCAGGAAGATTGTCAATGATTCCTTGCACCAGCGCCATTACAAGCTGCAGGGCGCCGTCTGTTATCTGCGGCAGTGCGTCAATCAAAGCCTGCAAAAGTGTCATGACAATTTGTACCGCCGCGTCTATAATAACTGGAAGATTGTCCACAATAGCCTCGCCGACGGAGGTGACGATATCCAAGCCTACCTGAATGAGCTTTGGCAGGTTTTCCATCAGCATGCTCACAAGGCTTCCTACCGTATTACCGATGACCCCGCTTATCTTCGTCCAGTCGCCATTGGCTTCAGATAATCCACGAGTAAATTCCCCAAGAAGCGCAACTCCGTCGTCGGCCAACACCTGAAGCTGGGGGAGCAGTACGGTGCCCAGCATGTTCTTGGCCGCTGTGCTGCCAGCCTTGAGCCGCTGGATACTGTCATCGAATTTCCCGAGAGCTTTGAGCGAATCTTCGCTCATAACCGCGCCCATGCGTTTTGCTTCTTCGGTAAGTTCAGCTATGCCTGCCGAACCCTGCGCGATTAGTGGATTGAGCTCCTGCGCAGATTTTCCGAAGATCTGCATGGCCAGCGCGTCGCGCTCGGTTTCGTTGGACACCTTACCAAGTGCATCTATGGTTTCCCAGTATACGGCTTCGCTGTCGCGTAAGTTACCGCTGACATCAGTGACCGAAACGCCGAGCTTCCGGTAAGCGTCCGCGATCTCGCCAGTGCCTTTTCTTGCGGAAGACATGGACTTGACGTTCTTTGCCATGCTGCCGGTCAGAGTTTCCAATGAGACATCCACAAGTTCTGCGGCGTATTTATACGCCTGCAGGCTGTCGGTGGACATGCCGGTTACGGTTGAAGCGGTTAGAATTTCATCAGCATAGGCCGCGGAATTTACCGACATATCCACAAGAGCCTTTCCCGCGCCGACCGCCGCCGTACCAATGGCCGCCAGGGCTGCGCCCATGGCCAAGCCGATTCCTTTCAAAACGCCGCCCAGTTTTTCAAAGCGACCGCCCGCGTCATCCGCCTGATCCGCGGCTTTTTTAATCTCGTCGCCAAATTCATCCGCTTGTTTTTCCGCTTCATCAAACTCTTTTTCTGCATTATCCAGCGCTTTGTTGTTTGCCTCCAGCTCACGCTCCATTTTGTTCAGCTCGGCTTTGGCATTATTAAGCTGTATTTGCCATGACTGAGTACGTCTGTCGGTTTCTCCGAAAGATGAGGCGGCATTGGCAAGCGCTTTCTCCAAAGTAGCTATTTTTTCTTTCTGCAATTCGATCTCTTTGTTAAGCACCTTGTTTCTTGCAGTAACAGCTTCAACTGATTTATCCTGCTTGTCGAACTGAGATGCGACCAGGTTCATTTCGCTACCCAGTACATTAAAGCTTTGGTTAATCTCACGAATGGCGTTTTTAAATTCCTTTTCGCCTTCAATCCCGATCTTCAAGCCAAAATTGTCTGCCATATAACCGCCTCCTTTCCTGCAAAATTTTTAGATTCCATAAGGTATCACATCATCAATGGTCAGCATACGCTTTGGTTTGGCCAGCCCTAAAAACTGCTTATGGCACTCCCATAAATCAAGCAGGTACCCAATAGGCATGAGCCATACTTCTTCCTCTGAACGGTTGAGCTGGACAGTGCCGTAATATAAAAGCCGAGTGAACAATTCCTCATCGCTCACTCGGCCGGTGTGTTTTTTAAGTCATCCTCACTTTCAACGTTTCTTTTGGTACCCTTGAACATTGCTTCCATGATAGCGTCTTTATATGCTGCCAGTTCCAAAGGAGATGTGAGAAGTTCCACTGTCTCTTCAGTCAGGAGTTCACACTTATCCTGATTTTTGAGGTTGTGTATCAAAATGCTCTGGTTGGCCAGCAGTGTAATCAGCCATACCACTTCGTCAAGAGCCATCTCGAAGTTCTCGGTTTTCATCAGTTTCGTGCCGAGGTTTTCAAGACCGCCGTACCTTTTTGCAATCTCCTTTGTCGCTTTAGTGGTTAGAATAAGCTGATATTCTTCATCGCCGATTTTGATAATTGCGCTTCTGTCATTATCCTGCATTATTCGCTGCCTCCTCCCACAGCAAATACCGGCTCATAAACTTCCGTATACCAGCCGGTAATGGTTTCAGGCGATACACCGGGGTCGTCTTCGCTGACCTCCGCCTTCCAGGGATGTTTACCTTGGCCATCTGGTTTGTTACGTCTCATGACTGTCCCTTCAATGGTGGGTGTCGAAAAGGTGATGCTATCACCTTTCGTTTGCAGATTTGTCGCCGGGATACCGAATTTTACTCTATACAGCCAAAAGTACCGGTACTTGCCGTTAGCTTTCTTGGCTCTAAAGCCAATTGCCACAGGCGCGCCCCCATCCTCACTGGCAGAAATCAGCACCTTGTTGTCGTCAAGGGTGGCTCCTGTCAAAACCTCTGCAGCGGCAGCGCCGATATCCGCAACACCGAGAGATAAGGTGCCGCTTTGAAACTCCTTGACTACTTCTGCCGCTCCGTCATCGGCATAAAGCGTCGCCTCGGCCAGTTCCACCGAAAGCTCCGCCGTAATCGCCTTAGCCAGCGGAACAGGCGTGTCATAAGTCTCTTCTCCGTTTTCATTCTCGGTTATTTTAGCGTAATATAACCTGTCCAGTCCGATTGTAGCCATGCCTTTCATTCCTCCTTTATTTCATATTCTTTTGCCACATCAATGGCATAGTGGTGATAGCCGGTATCGTCCTCATGGCCAATATACCGCCTGTCGGTAATGGTAAAGCCCGCTTGAAGCAATGTGCTCACTATTTCGTTTTTACGGGCAGTGTAGTTTCCCTTTATAAATAAAGACAACCGTACCTCCTGGGTTTCAGCCTGAGGCCGGTTGTCTGCAAAAACCTCAAATGTATCTGTCATCGGAGTAATGACAAGGTACTCATCTGGCGGTACACCGCTAAAAACTCCGGTTTCAACGGGGATACCCAAAACATACAATAACGAATTTAACTCTGATAATATGCTCATATCCGCCCCAGCTCCTGTTCCAGCCTTGTTTTCATTGCTTCGATGCAAGACTTCCTTGTAGCTGATTTTGCAGGTTTCAAAAAGGGTCTTGGAGGCTGCCCGGACTTGCCGTATTCGATAATATTAGCAATCTTCGCATTGCTTTCCCCATCTTTCCTTGGTTCTGTAAAGCCGACTTTTATGTTGTGGTTTCCATCCCTGTCCTGTTTAGCAGGAGATAATCCCAAAGCATTTACCAATTCACCGGTTGCCCTGGACGGGTATTTAGTGCCGCTTCCGATGACCGACTGCAGGTTGGACTTTACTTTTGAAAGAACCACTTCTCCGCCTGCTTCCAATACCTTAGGTATTATTTCATCTGTCCTTTCTCCAAGTCTGGAAAGCCTGAACAAGAACTCTTCCGGCATTTTAACTTCCACCTTAGCCACTTTGCAGCCACCTCCTCTTATGCTTTGCTTGATTTCACCTTTTCCGCAAGCACCTCAATATACATTCCGCGCCCTTTTACGTCCTCAACACTGATAATATTGTACCTGCCATCGCTGCAAACGAGTACAAGATCTGTGGTAACTTCCAGGTTAGGTATCTTACGGAAGCGAAACAGGGCAGACGCCTGCGAAAACGCCGCCCTGTTTGCCCATTTTTCACTGCCATGCCTGTCTTCCTTGTATGCCCTTATTGAAGCGAGAATGACATCACCTTTTTCAGCAAACCCCTCACTATCCTTAACCGGCTTGGTTGAGATAATGTCCACGAAAGTTTTCATGTTACCAAAGCCCATATTTACACCTTCCAATCCCGGTCAAGCCGCAACAAAAGGTTAACTGTATTCCATACCTGCTGTCCTGCCTGCACACTATCCCCAAAAAAGCCAGCCGTCGAGCCATCCCTGCTTTCGTAGAAATGGCTCGACAGCATAATGACAGCCTGCTCAGTAGTAGGCGGCATTGGGTTTTCGGCATAATATCCTTCCGGCTTTTTCTGATAACTTTCTGCATAGGCCACTGCGGCTTTGATATACTCTTGTAAAAGTGCGTCATCTTCGTTGTGTTGCAATATGAGGTTTGCTTTAACCTTCTCCAAAAGTTCCATGCCGCAGCCCTCCGTTTTCATTAAGCTGATTTCTGCTGCAGTATCTTGACTGCTTCTGCCAGCACTAGCTTGCCATCTACACGCTGGGTTGCCATGAATCCTACTTGTCCGGTCGCAGCATACAACTCATTGAGCCGCTTAAAAACCCTGCCTTGGCGATCTGCCACCCAGTAGTAGGAAAAATCACCAAATACAATTGTCTTTGCTCCAGCGGCAATGGCAGGCATGAATGCAGACGTCTTAACTGGACGATTGAGGATAGTGTCCGGTGTTCCAGCAGTTACAGAAGGCTGCCAGAGATACTGACCGTTGTTGTCTTTAAGTTTCCTTATAGCTTTAATTGTCGAATCATTCATAATGAATACAGCATTCCTACGGTACGGAGACTTTAGGCTGTAGAACAAGTCCATGATCTCGTCAAGGGTAATGGCTGTCGCGCTTGCCGCGGTTACTCCTATTTCGCCACCGCCGTTATTCGCCAAGATACCGGTTGGCTTGCCAGATCCGTCGCCTATAAAGAATGCTTCCTCCTCTTTTGCTCCGATGCGGCGGGCGAACTCTTTGGCGATATACTGTTCAAGGTTAAATACACTGTCGTTTAACAGTTCCTCTGACACCTTGATCATAGTAGCCAGCTTATATGCGCCGATGGATACCTGTGCAAAGGAGTCGTCGCTTTCCGGAATCTGGCCTTCCTCATCTACCCAGGATGCAGTGCCCTTGCTTGCCACTACAGGAATTTTCTTGTCGCCGCTGGACGTAGTAATAACATTGGCAATCTGCCTAAATATATTCTCCTCCTCCAGCGCTTCCACAAGAGTACGCTCAAAGTCGTCGGGGACAAGATATCCACCTTCGGTGTCCTCTCCAATCTGCAGCGCGTTATGCACGTCATATTTGCGCCTGCCGCGCATCATGTTCCAGAATGACTGCCTGTACTCATCACTGGCACGTCCGGTTTTTTCATTGTTGCCAGATATGGAAGTGGGTTTGTCTGTAATGGGAATATTCAACGGTTTAGACAGTTCCAAATCTATGGCAGCCTGACGCTCGAGACGTTCTATTTCTTTGCCCAGCGCAATAACATCGGCTTCCATTTTTTCATAAGTCGCGGTGTCCTCCGGTGAAAGCAGTCCGTCGTTCCCGCGTTTGCTATCAAGGAAAGCCTTAGCAGCTTCCCATATTTTCGCGCGTTTTTCACGCAGTTCCAGTATTTTGCTCATAATCAAATCCTCCTTATGGTTTTAATAAAAAAAGCCGCTTTTCAAGCGACTCAATCGGTGTTCCTTTTGGTTTATCTTTGGGTTTAAGCTTTTGCAGGATAGAATTTGTTACTGCCTGCCTACTGAAGATCATTCCTCCTGATATTTCAAATTCGGATGGAAATGATTCATCTTCCATAAACAAGATGCCATCGGCAAAGCCAAGTTCCACCGCTTTTCTTGCATTAAACCAGCTTTCGGCATCCATAAGGTGCGATATTTTTGCCCTGGAAAGTCCGGTTTTCAGCTCATAAGCGTTGATGATGGATTCCTTTATTTCCTCCAGCATTGCGATGGCTTTTTCCATTTCCTCTGTATCGCCTATGGCTATTGTCATTGGATTGTGAATCATCATCATGCTGACAGGTGACATAAAGACATCGCCTCCGGCCATGGCTATGACCGAAGCGGCGCTGGCCGCAATACCGTCAATCTTTACCGTTACTTTTCCTTTGTAATCCATCAGCATGTTATAAATTTGATTGGCTGCAAATATATCGCCGCCCGGGCTGTTGATCCAGATCGTTATATCACCCTCTCCGGACAACAGCTCTGATTTGAACTGTTTGGGAGTTACTTCGTCTCCCAGCCAGCTTTCTTCGGCTATTGGTCCGTCAATATATAATGTCCGGCTGCCATCATCGTTTTGTATCCAGTTCCAAAAGCGGCGAACCGGCCTTGGTTTTTGTGATTTGCTCATCTTTTTGATCCCTCCGTTTCAGCATTGGTTTTGCCTGCAAATGCACCTGCATCGGCAAGCTTGGTCATGTTACCGTTGACAAGATACAGATCCCCACCCAACTCCGCTGGGATCCGATTCATGTCCTCAAGCTCGCGGATATCATTTGCGCTCATCCAGCCGTTCTGACGAGCTACAGCATAGCCGTTCATGCGGCTTGCATAATCACCGCGCAGAAGGCCGTCTACATTGAATTTGACAAAATATGTCCGCTTCTCTGACGGTAAAAGCAGTGCTTTTTGTAGAGCCTGTTCCCAGCGCACTACCCACGGGTCAAGCGTGTATTTGACAAATTCCAGAGACTGCTGCTCGATGTTTGAAAAACTTGACTTTTCAAGATCTCCTACCATATGGGGAGGCACGCGGAATATCCGGGCAATCTCGTTTATCTGGAACTTTCTTGTCTCCAAAAACTGTGCCTGTTCGGGTGGAATACCGATTGGCTGAAACTTCATACCCTCTTCCAGAACTGCAATGCGGTGAGCATTAGCACTTCCTTGATAGACAGCGTTCCAGCTTTCACGCACCTTTGCCGGATCTTTTAATACTCCGGGGTGTTCCAACACACCGCCGGGATTTGCACCGTTGGCAAAAAAGGATGCACCGTACTCTTCACAGGCAATAGCCATGCCTATGGCGTTCTTGGCCATAGCAATAGGGGAGTATCCGATCAGCCCGTCAAAACCGAGTCCTGGGATGTGAAGCACCTCGTCACTTCGCAGGTATATAAGGCCTGCCTTCGGATTTACCCTGCTTTCATCGCTATCGCGTCGATAAGTGTAAAACAGCTCTCCGTTTGGAGCCCTGTCTACCGTCATTTTGTTTGGCAAAAGGGGATAAAGCGCCAGCACTCGTCCGGAACCGTCCCTGATAATCTGAGCGTAAGCATTTCCCCATAAAAGAAGATGACTCATCAGTGTTTCCCGGAACACGAATGAAGTCATCTCAGGGTTTGGCTCGTCATGGAGCAAGTAATACAGCGGGTGGGTCAGCGCTTTTTCTTTGCCACCGTCTTCTTTGTACCGGTATACATGAAGCGGAAGCCCGGCGATGGCCTCTGCAAGTATTCTTACACAGGCATACACTGCCGTTGTCTGCATGGCCGTCCGCTCATTGACAGCCTTTCCGCTGGATGTGCCACCGAAGAAAAAGCTGTATGTGTTGCCGAACAGGCTGTTTTTCGGCTTGTCCCTTGCTTTGAATAGGCGGGAAAATACACTCATATGATCAGCAGCCCCCTTTCATCATAAATTGATCCGTTGCGGACATCTCCTCCATGTCTTAACGCGCGGTCAAGCGCCATAATTAACGCTACCGCACCATCTATTCTCTCGGTGGACTTTTCTTTATCTGGCTTTATGTTTCCAGCGGGATCTGTTTTAACATAGATATTGTCCATCATCCAGCGTAGTACTGGATTACCACCATGGGCGATGCGTTCTTCCAATGTCAGCTTCATCAACTCTTTTGTAGGCGGCGACATATCCTTAAAACCCTGACCGAACGGAACAACCGTAAAGCCCAAGGCCTCGAGGTTTTGCGTCATCTGAATTGCCCCCCAGCGGTCAAAGGCTATTTCTTTAATGTTATATTTCATCCCGAACTCCTCAATAAAAGTCTCGATAAAACCGTAATGCACCACGTTACCCTCAGTGGTATATAAAAAGCCTTGTCGCTCCCAGACATCATAAGGTACATGATCTCTCCGCACACGCTGATCGATATTCTCCTCCGGCATCCAGAAAAAAGGCAGAATCTGATATTTGTCCGATTCATCAAGCGGCGGAAACACCAGTACAAATGCAGTAATATCGGTAGTAGATGACAGGTCAAGTCCACCGTAACAGGTTCTACCGCGCAATTTTTCCGCATCAACAGGAAATGCACACTTATCCCATTTATCCATTGGCATCCAGCGCACCGATTGTTTCACCCACTGATTTAAGCGGAGCTGACGGAATAAATTTTCCTCTGCGGGGTTTTGCTTGGCACTTTCACAAGCCACCCTTAGTTTTTCGATATCCACTGTAATGCCTAGTGACGGATTAACCTTTCTCCACACCTTTTCACTTGTCCAGTCGTCAGTATCAGCTGCGCTGTAGATAACAGGGTAGAAAGTCGGATCTATCTTGCGCCCCTGCAGAATATCCTCTGCCTTTTGATGCACTTCCCAGCAGATGGAATTGCGGTCGGTGCCAGCAGTTGTAATCAGGAAAAACAGCGGCTGCTTTCTTGCATCGCCAGATCCGTGAAGCATTACATCATAAAGATCCCGGTTTGGCTGGGCATGAAGTTCGTCAAATACCACACCATGGACGTTTAGCCCATGTTTCGTATATGCCTCCGCTGAAAGCACCTGATAAAAACTGCCTAACGGTTTATATACCAGCCGCTTCTGCGACAGCATCGGTTTAATCCGGGACTTTAATGCCGAACACTGTTCCACCATATCTACCGCAACGTCGAAAACAATGGATGCCTGCTGACGGTCAGATGCACACCCGTAAACCTCGCCACCATGCTCGAAATCACCGCATGTCAGGTATAAAGCGATTGCCGCTGCAAGCTCGCTCTTACCCTGCTTTTTTGGGATTTCTATATAGGCAGTGTTAAACTGTCGGTATCCGTTGGGTTTCAAGATGCCGAATATATCCCGGACAATCTGCTCCTGCCAGTCAATGAGTTCAAAAGGCATCCCATACCATTCGCCCTTGGTATGCTTCAGGCAGTTTATAAAAGTAACAGCGGCATCCGCCGCTTCCTTGTCGTATCGGGAACCTTCCGCCATAAACTTTGTTGGTTTATACCGTTTTAACTTCCGCAGCTTTGCCGCCTCCTTTCCTAAAGTTGAGCAAGAAAAAAGGAACCTCATGGACGAAGTTCCTCTCATTAGTGGATTTCTATGAAATCTGTTACGTTATTATCGTTATCGTTTGCCTGTCAGGATAAACTCGGCATATTCTTTCTTGTGTTCATTAAGAAATACCACCAATTCATAAAAACCCTTTTTGTATGCCTCCTCCTGCACTCTTGGCAAATCAAACATATTGCAGACACCGCTGTCCCGTATGACAATTATCTGCCGGTAAATCTTATCAGTTATCAGATTTTCGTTACCCATGTCCTACACCTCAGACATCTCTGCCGCTGAAACTGAATCGCTTACCGCTTTATTGAGAACTGAAATATCAAAGCCCGCGTCAATATATCCCTGGCGAATCACCTCGTAATAGTAACGACCCGGTGCTCCCAGTGGTCTGCCCTCATTCATGATATATACCATTGCGGATACCCACCGCCCTTTGAAACGCACCTTAACCATTTCTTTCCGGTATAGATGCGGGTAGCCTTCATATCGGTCCAGCGCTTCCTCGTCATAAAGCGTGATTTTCCAAAGCAGTACCGGTACACTTTCACCTTTTTGCTTTTCTATCGTCGCTACTGCGCCGCCGTTCCCGCCTCTGAATAACAGCCGGTATCCTGTGAGTTTTGCACTTCCCAGCACCTTCGCCGTTGGACAGCGGTATGCCATCTGCTTCAAATTCAGGTTGCTTCCGTATGCTAAATATATTGTTCCTTTTTCTTTGCTCATAGTATCATCCTCCTTGTGTTTACCGAAGACTAGGGGCGGCTCTACGCCCCCAGCGCCCGGTTATCTATGCTGCCCGAAACCGCCATGCCGCGTTGCCGTCGAGATGTTTGCAAAGGTGCTCCCGGCAGTTTTGGAACTCGTCACCGATAAGCCCTATGCGGTTGAGGTATGTCCGCATGGCAAATTTCTCGTTTTCAACCTGTGGCTTCTTGCTGGAAGCGCATTTTTGGGTTAACGCTTGATGGTTTAGTGCCAAGGCAAGCACTATATAGCTTCTGATTTTCCCCGCGTGAAGCTCGCTGTTAAAACCGCGAAGCTCAATAGTCCCGTTGCCGTTAAAAAAACTGTGCAGGTTCAGAAAATGGTACCTGCTGTTGTGGTAATGGGTGCTCCGGCTTTCGCTGTAACCTTCGTACCATATACTCTCAATCGCCGCCATGGTTTTGGGCTTGCGTCGGTTCATCTTTTCAACCAGCGCCTCATCCATCTTCTTGCAAAACCGCATCCTATCCGGCTCAATCTGCAATGCCTTATAGAAAAGGTCGTTCTTGCTGGCTATAATGTTGATGAAGTTTCGGATGCTTCGCGGCGTGTGGTTTGCTCCGTCTATGTGGATATGGATTCCGCAGCTTGTGTTTGCAAAACCTCCCGCCTTGCGAAGCCTCCTTATCAATTCCTGCAGGGTTTCAGTGTCCTCGCGGTATGTCAGTATCGGGCTTACCAGCTCGACACTGTATTCCCGGCCTGCCGCTACAATCCGTCCGCTTTCCTTTTTCTGTGTTCGGATGCTCCCGTCGCTCATGAATTTCCATACCCGTCCATCCGGTGCAATAACCTTTTGAGTGTCGTAGTAATCTCCGCTGGATTCGATCCTTCCGCCAAGAAAAGCTGCTGCAGTTTTGGCCGCCTGTTTCCTTGTAATCCCCGTTAATTCTACCTCGATTCCAAATCTCGTTGTAAGCATTGCGTTTTCTCCTCGCTTTCTCTGTGTTTTCTGCCTTTTGGCAGTGTACATTAGGCCATTGAAAACACAGGATAGCAAGGCAATTCTGCATGAGTTTCCGCTGGATTTTGGACGATTTTTCGCATCTTAATTTGTGAACATTTACAGCTTTTTGATCATATCTACACCATAAGCTGCACCCAGAGAAGAACCGCAGTCCCAGTTGATATGAATGGTACCGATATCGTCCACAAAAGAAACTGTACCTCGGTCTCCCGGTTTCAGCATAGAGTACGGATCATCCATGCATATAAGCTCAACTCGTGTTCCCGGCGGATACTGCTCTTTAAGGCGGAGGACTGTTTCTTTTGAAGGAAAGCCTCTTGTGCTCATTGCTCGTCCTCCTCTCCATGATAATATGCAGCGTACTTTGGATAATCACTACCGTCCGGCATTACCAGCACTCCGTCAGGCTGTCCCCGTTGCTTAACCAGCAAGCAAAGCCATACTCCGTCCTCGTCAATTCTGCAAAGCCCTTTGTTTTTCTCAATAAATGTGCGGTCAACGCACAGGTCGGCAACGAAGTTATCATAGTCAATTTTTGAAAGCTCAATGGTTTTTACAACTGTAAATCGTTTCCTCATATCATGCCGATGCGGCACTTTTAGATCCTCAATCCTAAACGGATGCTTGACAAAGAAAGCAGTGCTATGAAAATTATTCATTTTCGTCCACCGCCTTTACTCTGCCTTTCCGGTACGCCCCGTTTCCAACCAGTCTTGAAAGCAGTACCTTGCGTTCAGTTTTGAAGTTATCACCTATAAATCCCAACCTAAGCAGGAAACAGCGAAAAGCATATTTTTCATTATCTGCCGGTTTTTCAATGCGCAGCACACGCTTCTGCGCTTTTGCCTGTTCTGCCATCTGCTTTGCCAGCGTTATATACGTCTGTACCTCGTCGGCATTTAGGGTTGCGTTCCAGAAAGAGAAGGCAATCTCATCATTTTCAATGAATACTTCAAGTTCTCGGTCAAGCGACAGCGCTTTCTTAATTAACGTCTCTTTGCTGGCCAGCATATTTCTAAGGTTTTCAAGGCTTGTCTCGCCAAAGCCCTCTAAAAAAAGAGTAATTGTCATGGTTCCCTCTGCTGATAAGCCCGCCATATTCAGCGCGTCAATAATAGGACGGATGCTTTTGATTTCATTAAGACTGATTTTCGGTGAGTGAACCACACTGTCCCTGTCAACCGTCCAGCTGCCAGCGGATTTCTCATCGTTAACCTCATACATAAACCCCGGTGCTCCAGTATAGCGTACCTGGCCTTCAAGGGCTTCAGCTATGACTGAGGCAATAGCTTTTCTCTCCTGACCGACAACCTTCTGTGAAAAGCGAAAGCTGTTATTGTTCATGCCATACACCTCCCCTCAAACAAGCTAAAACATTTCTGATTCCCATAAAAAATCCCACCTTTCCTTTTTGGTGGGGTACATTAACGCTCTGTTTTGAGGGGAAAGCAAGAACATTTTTAAGCAATCTGTGTTTCCGCGTAAGGAATTTTTTCGCTACCTGATACCAAGAATACTGAATCTGCTCCAAATTGTGAAACATAGCGCTTTACAATCACATCGCAGTATTTCGGGTCAAGCTCCATCATAAAACAAACCCGCCCGGTCTGCTGCGCCGCAATCATTGTCGTACCAGAACCACCGAACAGGTCAAGGGCTAAATCTCCAGTATGGGAACTGTTGAGCATTGCCTTTGCTACAAGCGAAACCGGCTTCATGGTGGGGTGCTCCTCCGATACTTTAGGACGGGGGATCTCCCAAACATCTGACTGTTTACGGTCTTTAAGCGGGCAAAGACGTGCCCCTTCAAGCCAGCCATACCAGATCGGCTCATACTGGGTATGATAGTCCTTTCTGGATAGTACCAGGCTGTCCTTTTTCCATATAATTGTGCTCGACCAGTGATACCCTACCTCCCGCATGACGTTCATCAAACTGCCCCATTCCTGAGCACTCATTACCACATAGGTCATGCATCCGGCTTCAGAAACCTCTTTCATGCAATTAAAAGCGCGCAATAAAAAAGCGCCGAATTCTTCGGTGCTCATCTTGTCATTTAGAATTTGCCTTGGCTTCCAGCTCGGATGCTTGGTATCTGAACCATAATCCACGTTCCAAGGCGGGTCAGTGAAAACAAACCTCGCCTTTTGGCCATCCATCAGCTTTTGCACATCTGAAAGCAGGGTGCTATCACCGCACATCAGCCGGTGGCCGCCAAGCGTCCATATATCGCCCTTTTTGGTAACCGGAGCTTTAATCTCTGCTGCTGCCTTTTCTGCATCGAAATTATCCTCTTTGACATTTGTGGTTGTTTTATCGCGGAACAACTCATCGATTTCCGCGGCATCAAACCCGGTAAGGGAAATGTCAAAGCCATCTTCATTCAAGTCCATAAGCAGATCGGTCAAAAGCGGAATATCAAACTCGCCGCTGATTTTATTCAGTGCGACATTGAGCGCCTTTTCCCGCTGCTCATCCAAATCAACTACAACGCAGTCGATCTCCTTATACCCTAAGGCTGTCAGTACCTTATACCGCTGGTGACCGCCGACGATATTCCCGGTTCGCCTGTTCCATATGACCGGCTCTACATATCCAAACTCTTCAATAGACCGACGTAATTTTTCATATTCAGGGTCACCAGGCTTTAAATCTTTTCGCGGATTATATTTAGAAGGTTTTAATTTTTCTGCTGGTATTTTCAGTATATCCATAAATCTTAACCCTCCAGTTTGATGGCTTTTTCACCGGTGAATTCCTCCCAGCGCTTAACAGCTAAATCACAGTAAACAGGGGATAAATCCATCGCATAGCATTTACGCTCGGTCTGTTCAGCCGCAATTATAGTGGTTCCGCTACCAGAGAACGGTTCAAGTACAATACCTCCCTTGTCGCTGTGCATTTTGATGCACCGCCATGGAAGTTCTACAGGGAACATCGCAGGATGTTCCTTGTTTGCCCGGACAGTGGTCATTTCCCATATGCCCGCATAGCCCCATTTCTTGCGTTCTTCCTTTGTAAGCCGTTTCACAAATTTATAACTGTGTCCCGCAAAGGCCGAAAGCCATACATATTCCTGATCGTTATATTCCTCAGTCTCGCCTTTATTACTGAAGGCTGAAATATACTCATACTGCTGTACCGGCTTATTTGAAACAAGGTGATAGGGGCCTACACCGAAGTTTTGCCCCTGCTTCTTCCAAATACGGATCCAGATAGGCCGGTAACCGTTGTCCAAAAACATATTCACGCTATAAACGCTGGTTGGTTCAATAAACTGGGAGCCGGTTGCATATAAATCACCTAAGTTCCAGCAGACAATATCTGCATACCTGCACAAATTTCTAATCACTGGGCGTACTGTTTCAAACCATGGCTCAATCCCAGCTTTTTCATATTCTTTACCTACCCCATATGGCGGGGAAGTCACTGCCATCTGTGCGTGACATCCGTCCATTAACTTCTCAAAATCCTCATCCTTCGTAGAGTCGCCGCACATCAAACGATGATTCCCAAGAAGCCAGATATCGCCCCGCTTCGTTACCGGCTCGCACTGCATGATTTCCTCATGCGCTTTATCTATGTCAAAGCTGTCTTGTACCGCCTCTTTGGAATACCATCGGTTAAGCAGTTCGTCTATTTCAGAAGCGTCAAACCCTGTAAGCGAAACATCAAATGCACCTGCGTCCAACTCAGCCATTAGCTCGGCCAGTTTATTCTCGTCCCACTCTCCCTGAATCTTATTGAGGGCAAGATTAAGCGCTTTTTCTCTCTGCGGGTCAAGATCTACAACGACGCAGTCTATCTCAGTCTGTCCCAAGTCCAGCAAAACCTTTAAGCGTTGATGCCCGCCTACCACATTGCCCGTCTTTTGGTTCCAGATAACAGGCTCCACATAGCCAAATTCCTCTATTGACCGTTTCAGCTTTTCATATTCCTTATCGCCGGGTTTTAAATCCTTGCGCGGGTTGTATTCTGCAGGATTAAGTTTGTCAACAGATATTTTTTGTATGTTCATGTTGCATTCTCCTGTTCAATATTTTCTCAAGACCCTTTTTAGCACCCTCACAATCTCCGTTTAATACTTGTCCCCGCAGGGCCTTAAACTGTTACCTCGTTAAATGGCCTTTATATTTTCTAAGTTTTCTAAGAAAGATTGAATTTGTTTTATGCATCAGCCACCCCTCCTGGCTGTCAGTAGTTTTTCCATCACATCATCGTGGGGCGTTGCCCCGTTGTATTCGGTAGCACAGTTTTCCCGCACAACTTGATAAATCTGATACCACAGGTTATTGGCCTGCTTCATGAAACTTTGGCTCATGGCCACATAAGGCGACGGGATGGCATTGCCAGTCGTCGGATGCTTGGCAAGAAAGCCAAATTCGGTGATGCATTCCTCGCACTGGATCCACCGCGCCACGCTCTGGGCATATTGCTCTATAAGCTGCGCAGGAATAAGATGAACACATCTGCGTTCCTTAAGCCACTGCCATGTTTTTTCGTATATTTCCACCGCCAATGTTGCTTTGCCGTTCTTTTGCTTTGCGGCAAGATAATCCCTTGGTGGCGGCATGCTCTGGCCTTCCAGTTCCGCAGCATCCGTAAACTCCATTACCATGAGCTTTCGTCTGCCAGGGTTTCCTTCCAAAATCTTATCCGCCAGCGGCTTTTTCTTCTGTCCTGCGCCAATGCGCGCCCCGCCGCGGTTGGTACCGTCTTTTGCCATATACATCACCTCGATTCTGAGATTAATTGGGGCCCCCGCAAAGCCGCAGGCTTTGTGGGGAGAGAAGGAGCAACGGAACGGGCGAGCTTTTGACGCTGGCGTCAAAACGAGCACAGCGCAGTTTGCGACGACGAGGGTATATACCCCGTTTGAAACTGCGATTTTTCTCGCGTGACCCCCCGCCCGTTGCACAAAACTACTTCACCAGAGATTTTGACCCCCCTACCGTCTTGCCCATCGCTCTCCTTCGCGGGCAGTAATCGATGAGTGGCATTGTTTGCACAGGCTCATAAGGTTACTGTCTGCATTGGTTCCACCTTTGGATAAAGGGATAATATGATGTACCTCTTCAGCTGGTGTAAGCCTTCCGTACTTTTGGCACTCCTCGCAAAGCGGATGCTCTGAGATATATCTGTCCCTGATGCGTTTCCATCTCCGGTCATAGCGTTTTCTTGTTTGGGGATCTCGTTCGTATTTGTTGTAATAAGCATCCACTTGCCTTTGATGCGTGTCACAGTACCTTCCGCCCGCTAGCTCAGGACAGCCTGGAAAGGAGCAAGGCCTTTTTGGCTTTCTTGGCATCTGGCCACCTCCTTTACGGGTATAAAAAAAGCCCTCACAGGTTCATCCCATGACGGCTTATCCATAACTTTTCACAATACCATTATATTTGGTTTTTTACTGAATTTCATCTCATAAAAATCTCATCGGAAATACTAAACAGCACAATTGCTTTTCACCCATGGCATCCTGCCGTTATAATACTTATCTGAAATATACCGCTGCATATCGGGCGGCAAAGCTACCAGCAAACGGTAGGCCTTTTTCCTGTCTTCCTCTAAATCTTGGGTGCTTTTATAGAATGAACATTTACCTTGCTGACACTTGCGTACAGTCAGGATATTGCAGCCATTCTTTCCGTTACTGCCAAAACATTTATCGTGCATCTTTCCTCACTCCTGTTTTATGGCAGAACAAATTCGCCCTACGGGCGATTAAAAACACTAAAAACCGAGGACTGATTATCTATCCTCGGTTTTTCCTGTATCACTAACGTTGCATAAAAAGCATTTTCAAATTTAAAACAGAATAGGCCCAAACATTTACATGGGTTTATATTACATAAATGGTGTATACAACCATATTATTTTGGATCCCTATGTAAAAGGGAGTAACCTTTAAAAGGTAGTTCTCATCCACATTTTTCCAAATATATAGCGATTACAGTATTACCGGATCATAGGCCAGATCGTTTAGATGATCTGTTTCGCCTGCCATCACCTGCCTCACAGTTGCTTGATAAATTGCTTCATGGTTCATCCTTCGTCGGCCTTTTGAGCCTCGTTGAGGCAACCGGTAAAGCTTCTGGACGAAGGATTTGAAAGATTCGCAAAGACAGGTATGTAATAGTCTTTTAATTGTTAGTAGAGGTCCTCTATAACCCACTTTTAATTTCATTAGCACCAACAGACAGTAAGTGATGAGCGCTATGAATATCTGGTTTTCCACCGCTTGCTCGCTTGTTCCGTAAAAGTGTTTTATCCGAAGGTGTTGTTTAATCCATTTGAAGAAGAGTTCTATTTGCCAACGATAGCGGTAGATGGCGCTAATTTCTTCAGCTTCAAGTTTAAAGTCATTGGTGATGATAATTACCGGATTGCCTTGGGTATCCTCGGTTTCCACCAAGCGTAAAGGGTGTTTCATTTTGTTGATGCCTTCGGTGCCCAGATATACGATTTGGTGTTTCTTTATGGGGTCGGCGGGGTCTTTAGGAAGATCCTTAACCACTTCGATTACTGCATTGCCTTTTAAACGGGTAACAAACCGGATGCCTTTTTGGCAGTAGTTATCAAACTTCTTGTAGTCCACGTATCCCCGGTCAAAGACGTTTAAAGCGTCTTCTTCCTCAACCACCAGGGCGTCCATCTGGGTTTTGTCAGCAGGTTTGGCAGGGGTAATGACAACCTCATCAGGCAGAACCCCTTGTTCAAAAAATCTAAGACCAAGATGTATCTTGATACCGCCTTTGGTCTTTCTGAACTTAGCCCAAAGGAATTGGGAAAGACATAAGCTGATGGTCGTGGAATCAATTAGACGAAGACGTCTTAACCCTTGGCTAACGGTATCAACACCAATTTCTTTTACGGCATTAGCTTTTACGTCATTAAACAGCATCTGTAAAACTTTAGTTGGCAGTTCTCTTAGTTTGCGGGAAATCTGGGAAGCGCTAATGGAGTCAAGGCCAATTGCTTCGCTGATCTTATCGTCATTTAGACTATGGCTGATATCCCGTAAACCACCGTGCTGTTCTAACTGAGCGTGAGCTATAAGTTCAATGAGTTGTATGGTGTGCAGTTTCTTGGTGTATTTATCAACCCCCATTTTTTCTACTTCCTGCTGAAATTTTTCAGTGAAAATTGGTCCAAACAATTGATGAAATGTGGATATTATGGTATCCTTGCCTTGCATGTTTTATCTCCTTTATTTTAGAGATTTGGGCAAGAACTACCTTATATCTCTATTATAAAGGATTTTTTATGCATTTGGCTGGTTTATCCGCTATTTTCACCGGTTTTTAATAGTTGACAAATGAGAATTACGTTTTTGCAACGCTAGTGTTCCTGTATATTTCATTTCTCCATTACATTCTGGGCAAACAGTTCCCGGCATAACTCCTGGTTCCTCATCATAGGCAAACTCATCTATTACCCATGCGGGAATCCATTCCCTATACCCACAACTCTGACAGCGATATTTGTGGTGTGCTCTGTCTTCCGGACCCTCTTGAAAAGGAATCTCGTCCCAAAATATTTCGTTCTTTTTGTTTTTCATACCTTGTATTCTCCCTCTTTAGTTCTTTTATACCATCGTAAATCAATCCATAATGGGGATGCCAAATAGCCCAAAGTTCCATTTCTTTCTTACACCTTGGGCAAACAAGTGGGTTATTTCCAAAACTCTCTATCATTCTTTGTTTCCATGTCTTTTTTTGCTGTTTAGTAGGTTTGATTTTGCTTTTAATTTTAGTCTTTAGATATTTGTATAATCCAACCACTTTCTGAGCTAATTTATTTAAATCCCGACGATAAAGTCCATATCTCCTGACCATTTTAAAGTTTTTCTTCGGAATATGCATTATCAGTTTACCTATGAATTGTTTTGCTTCTAACTCTTCTTCTTTTCTTTCTTTAGTCTTATGGTCAATATACCAAAACTTAACCTTTTTCCCATCATAACTAATTATTCTATATTCAGCTAGGGCCGGACGTGCCAGATATCTCCCAATATATTTCGCCGCACCGTTGGCATCTTTCATTCTAGTTTCTGCATGTACATAAAAACCCTTTGGATACCTGCGGTATAGGGTACCAATTAACCTTTTCATCTCCGGCTCTTGTCCAAATTTTTTCTTAAAGATATCTAGCAGTACCTTTTGCCAGCTCTTTCTTAAGTACTCATATGGAATATATCCTACTGATTTCCAGTTCTTATATTTATCAAGTGCACCTTCGGTTACCAGAGCATGGATGTGAGGGTTAAATTTCATATCTCGTCCAAATGTATGAACTACTGCAATTATTCCAACTTCGTATTCCTTGTTTTTTGCTTTGTTTCTAAACCAATATTGAATTACTTGGGCCACCCCATCACTAAGGTCTTTTAGTAAATCTCTGTTCCAGTAAATCTTACCCCTTAGTTCTTCAGGTATAGAGAATACGGTATGACGGTGACCTACATCAATTATTTTCTCAACCTGTTTATCCACCCATTTTTCTATGTATACCTTACCACATCTATTACAAAACCGACTTTTGCAAGAAAACCCTATCTTTTTCTCATGTTTACCACAATTAGTGCAAAGATATTTGACGAAACCATACTGAGGATCTCCACACCTTAGCATTTTCTCAACAGCCTCAGTTACACTGTCAATCAAATCTTTTGGTACTTTATGTAAGTCTGTCTTTTTAAAATCTTCCCAGTGATCTGCAAATATCTGTTTTATTTTAATTGTATCTTTTTCATTACCATTTGCTACCATAACTTTATTCTACATTTATCCACAGTTTTTTAAAAGCATAATTTCCTAAACAATAAAAAAAGCCCCGAAGGGCTTATGCATTTTTATGTCATTTTTCCACAATATCATTATATATTGGATTTCTGTGTTTTGCATCTCATAAAAATCTCATCTAAAAGGAATGCAAAAATATCAGTTTATTTGTTCAAAAATAGCTTTCGAATATACTTCTATATCTCCAGGAGTAAGCATGTTGAATTTTTCTTTCACAGCTACAAAATATTCCCCGATCAATTCTTTGGGTATTACACGATTAGAATGCGCATCCACCGGCAAACCGTCTCTGGTATGCCGCCATGGTTTCTCCAGATGCGTAAACTTTTCTAATGTTTTTCCGCTATAACAGCAGAAATTTTTAATAACACTATCCAATATTGCTTTTTCAGAGGTTGTAAAAACTGATTCATCGAAAGCTTCAACACTTTCAATGGGGTCAAACCGATAAGATGAATACCTGTTATACACATCTCTGTAAACCGGTCCATGAACCCATGCCTCACAGTCTTCATCAAAAAGAAACCGTCCTTCAAAAGCGTAATAAAAGCCCTGGACATAATATAACGCCTTTTGTAAAGCTAAAGGAGTTATGTCCTCGCATTTATAAAGCAGATATTGGATAATTGAATCCAGCTTTGAACCTGTATTGTTTTCTTCTCCAAGCAGTTCCTGTACCTTCCGCTTACTTTTTTCATATGCCTGCAGAGATTTTAAATTATCCTTATTTTTCTCCAGCAATTCTTTATAATATGCTGGGTCATCATAAATCTTTTGAAGAATATCCGAATACTGTTTTGTAGGCATATCACCCTCACAATATCTCGAAAAAGTCATTTCTCCCCAGCCTAAAAGCAATGACAACGGACGTTTCCCAATATTGTATTTCTGAGGTATTTCTAATATCTTCTCCAGCGAAATAATGCCGTTTTTTTGACGGTACATGTCATACAAAGCCTTCAGATTTTCGTCCTCTATATCCGCTACATAGACTTCGCTTCCACATTCCGTACAAACAGCCTTCTTTCCAGTATACTCATATTCTTCGCCTTTAAGTTTACCCTTAATTGTTGCTGTTTCTACCATGTATTCGACATCTCTTCTGCATTCCTCGCAAAATGTCTTATTCCTGTTCATAAGGCGACCTCCTTTCAAACTTTCTGATTGATCATCGGAAAAGATAATCAATCGGCTTGTTTCGCTTATGAAACGATATGACAACCACTCGTTTTCCACTCTCACTATCAATTAGATTAAATTTCGTATATATATCAACTAGCTCCTCGATGCCATCAAAATTAAATAACATAATCTGGGGACAAAATACATATAAAACCTCATGTTCAAATCCTATTTTCGTATTTTGCAATGAATGGCAAAAATCTTCTGTTTTTATTTTTAGTAAAATCTCTTTTTGCCTTCTGCTGTTTAGGTTATATTCATTTATAAAATCTATGTTTTCTTGTCTATTCTCATTTTTTGATATAATGAATCTGCCCTCTCTAATACAGTCTTGTATCATTGCCAAAATCTCATCAATCTGCTCTCGGGTATAATTCTGATTATAGTGCTGATTCATTGCATCACCTCTTTGTGATACAATGATACTATATTATATGCGTATTGTCAAGATTTATGCATCAATTAGTGCGTTTTTAACTTATTGATTTTCTTATTAAAAAGCGTATACTAAAGATAACAGATCCTACGAGCTTATATTAAGCGCAATACAGTAGGCCATAAAAATACCCACTTAGGTAGATCGCTCTATCTGAGTGGGTTTCCTATTTACATGCAAAATGATATTATCTAAAACTATTTTCCGTATAAAAGCAGTGCCAGATGATTAAGCGCCTTGTCCTTCCTGCGGTACACCTGTGCTCTTTCAAGAAACAGCTTCTCTCCGATGTTTGCTACGGCTTCCGTCTTGCTCACATCATTAACAAAAAATTCTGTCAGTATGAACTGTTCTTCCTCCGACAAGGCTTCCCATGCAGGCTTGAACCATTCCATATATTCCAATGCCCGCCTGTAACGTTCTTTCAACACATCAATCTCGTCAAGGCAAGCAGCAAGGCGTTCTTCGCCGCTTTTGGGATTGTGTTTGCCTGGAACTCCGGTAATCTTTGCACTATGTGGGCTTGTCATACGGGTTTCAACTTCATATATATCCTCATCACTGTGTTCGATAATGTACTGCATGCTGCTGTAATCTTTCAATGCTTCAACAGCAGCCGCTTTTTTATCTAAATACTGCCATGCAATCAGCATATCGCACCTCCAAAAAATCAAGATAAAAACCTTGATCCTTGAAGCAGTGTGCTTTTTTACGTTGCTTCGCAGTGCATGTTTCCTTGTTCGTTATTGCTTTGTTCCTTGTAGAAGGTCATGCTTTTCCAGAATAACCTTCACCTCATCTACCGAATGGACAATCGCTGCCACGCCTCCGGCATTGAGGATTTTCCTAATAGTAGCTTCCTGCAGTTTTGTTGCCTTTCCTGATGGGGTTTTTACTTCAAAAGCTACAAACCGTCCGTTTACACAGGCAATAATGTCCGGTATTCCAGCTGTCCCGTACAGACCGCCATGCTCCTTCCAACAGAAACACCCCGGTACTGTCTTTAAGTACCGTAGGATTTTAGTCACAATACTTTTTTCGGACATGACTGCTCATCCTCCAAAAATGTTACCTTTTTTCCTCTTGTAACCTCGTAATATTCAAAAAGGTCATTTCATAAATCCGCTTTCCAAGCGCTTTTCCGGATTTTGTTACCTTGTTACCTCTTTTTTGGCTAGGTGTATACACAAATATTTTTATTTTTTATTCTTTTATTTTCAAAAAAGCCATGTTTCTCTCGCGCGTATATATAAAGTTGAGGTAACAAAGGTAACATAGGTAACAAGTGGCTATCCATCAGCGTTTTGGGTGTTACCTTTTTGTTACCTTGTTACCTTTTTCGAGGTTAGAGAGGTTCAATATCTGTGATCTCAAAGCCGCTCACATCGCATCGCTCTTTTAATATTGAAAAATCAAGAGCCCAGGCTTTCTTAGTTTCATTCCCGAAACGCATCGTTTTATTGCTCTCCAGAAAAAAGTCGCTTTGCCGCAACTGCTTCAGAAACTGGTTATACGGAAGGCATTCCCCTGTGATTGCATAATCGCGTCTATACTTGGTATAGCGGTCATATACATCGCAGAAACGTATCCCGATAACCTTGCCACCTTTATCAAAAGTGTAATCTTGGTTTGGAGCCAGTTTCATCCGGGCCATGATTTCCAGCGTCTGTTCAACAATAGTCTTGTTATTGCTGCCGCCATCCAGCAAGTACTCCTGCACACCGTTCTGAAGATATCGAATACATGCCCCTTTGTTAATGGGAAACACTTCAGACCATGTAACATTAAGAAATTCACACAGCTTGTTAACTAGGCTCAATCCGGCATAGCAGCAGGCGAGGTTATTGACGATACGGGATGGAAACTCATCAGATATCTCTGACTTTGCCTCCTCATACCATTTCTCTGCCTCTGCGGCCGATACTCTGAGTGCTATATCCAACAGGCTCCGGCCGAAGCTGCCAAGCAGATCAGCTTTTGCACACAACTTATAAAATGCTTGCCTATGGCTGGCCGGTTTTAAGTCCTTCTTGCTGAAAAGCAATTCTATGCTTCGTTCCCTGATGGCCGCTTCGTCCGGCGATTCCTCACCAGCTACAATGATAGGAGCCAACAGCTCATAAGTAACAGCACTTTGATCTGCCCGGCCCCGGACACCTTCATGCCCGTCATATGCATCACGAAGATGGTTGTATAAGGCATTTAGCCTTAGCTTGTCTATCTTTGAAGGTTTGAACTCATCCATCAGCTGTGGTATCAGATTTGAAGATGCAGATTCCTTCATCAATGTAAACGCGGTAACCTGTGTAGCGGCACGGATTTTACTGCATGAAAATACCGGCAGAATAACCCGCTCCAACGTATTACTTTTTCCGCTGCCCTGTTCTCCGACAAGCAATAAGTGCGGAAACTTAATGCCTGATTTTTTAAGATGCGGTTTAATAAAACATCCGGCTACCCAAGCCATCACTGACACCGTTTTTATGGGTTCGTTATAACTGAGGAGCCACTCTCCAAGCATAATAAACTGTTCCTTTGTCAATGGCTCAAAGGTTAGGATATCAGTCGTTATACTTTTGTACTTATCAAGCTGCACGATATCTTCAACAATTTTGCCTCCCGCTTCAATGGCACCATCCGTTGAAACATAGACCATCCGTCCGCCATGCTCATAAATTCCAAGAGCCTTGACCCCTGTTTTCCGTACCCACTCCATTTCGGATATATAACCTTTCAGCAGCTCTAAATCTCCTTCTGAGCCAAAATAGCCTAAGGATATTGTCCGGCGGTTCAAGATATTTTTGAACTTTTGGATATTATTGAAGTCGGTGGTCATAAAGGTCTGGCGGTATATTTCATCGCGGATTGTAACAAGATCGGCAGTCATCTGCGTTTCATCTTCTGATACAATCATCTCCACCGGCTGAATGATAAAGTTTGTTATAGGATACACGCTTTCGCCTCTGGTGCGGTAATACCTGCCCTCATGTTCAAAGATAACTGACTCGCTTTTGCGGTTGTATACGTTCTCTGTGGCTTCAATGGCCTTGTCCAGTGTCTCCTGACCATAGGTTGCGCCGCTTGCATGGTGTACCGTATCCCATTTTTCCCGGAATAACCCGGACTTCCTGAACAGCCTGTCCATCTGCTCTTTGTTTTTGCCCGACCAGAAAGCTAACATACAGCATAGGGCAAGGTCTGCTTCGGACTGGCTGGGATAGGCCGCTTCCTGCCATTTTCCTTCCCATAACAGGTTAAATTCCTTATAGTTTTCGGCTGTCCGGGCTTTCTCCAGGATTTCCTCATCCGTAAGCGGCTCTAGCTTAAAATTCTTACGGTTTTTCTTGCTTTTCCCGTTCCGCTTTTTGCTTTTGATATAATTCTCATGTATCCAGGCTAGAGCTCCGTTATCTTCAGCAATGTAATCAGGAGTCCCTGGCAGTCGTTCGCCAGTCATTGTGAAGTACCTGCTGTGGGCATACATTTCAACGCCGGTTTTTGTGTTTTTATTTCCTTTGGCAGGCATCTCCCCCTTATAGAAGATATGAAGCCCAGTTCCTGAGGGACTGATTTCCGTATAGGACGGAAACCGCTCAAGGATAGCCTTGGCGGTATCGTTTAATTCCCCAGTGTTTTTGTCGCGGCAGTGATCGATATCAACTCCTACTAAGCCTCCACCTTTTGCGAATACAAAACCCAATCCGGTATAGAGATATTGTTCTTTAGCCGCAATCGCATCATCAAGGGTCGACCAGTCATTTGGATTAGTGCTTGAGGCTTTTCTGCCGGTTAAGGGATTGTAAGGAATTTTGCTGTCTTTTCCATCTTTCGTGTTTGGTTCCAGACGCCAGCAGATCCATTGCTTCCGGTCAGCCAGTTCCTGAGGGAATGTCATGCTCACTGGCACCGCACCTCCTCACATCGTTCGTTGAAATACCGGATCGGAATGCTGCGCTGCTTTGCCTTCTCAATTTCAATGGACATTCCTTTAGTAATTTTTCTGCCAAACACCCACACTTCTGAACACTTTGACATCAGCACCATGCCAAAGAACAAGCCCAGATCCCGCATTTGTTCATCATCGTCGTCCATAAACTGCGGAAACAATAGGTGCGGAGCAATAGGTATGCAATTCTTGCTCACTGCAAAGCGGCAGTACCCCTGAGCCTTACGGATATTGCGTTCAGTGTCCCCGGCATAAGGGCTGCAGATGAACACCATCGGTCTGTAAGGCGCTTTCTTGGCTTCCCGCTCAATCCTAAGCAGTGCTTCATAGGGTGTGGGGTCGTAATATCCTTCCGCGTTAAACTTGCTGATACTCATAGTATTTCCCCCTGCCTATGCGCTTTTTTGTTCACGTTCGATTACAGGCAATATACCTTTCTTGTTTTTGAGAAGGTCATAGATAAATAACCTTCCTTTTTGTGTCCAATATGTGTGCATTACGCTTCTTTCTGCATCAATAGCATGGGTCTTGGATTGCGTGTATCCTTGATCGGCGTACTCCTGATATAAAAGCCAGCAGTTTCCCATTTTGTACTGTACTCCAAGCTCATAAAGCAGCTTATTGAAAGCGCGGCCAGACATTCCGTAATCCTTAGCAATCTTGCTGATCGGCACAAGGCTCTTATTTTGCAATATGAGATCATAATAGCTCGCCTTGGGCTTTAACTCGCTGATTATCTGTTTATTCTTTGCATTTTCTATTTCTAAAGCTTTCCGTCTGTCGCGCTCTGCCTTCAGTTCGGAGAAAATCCTGATGCCATACTCTGGATTGGAAATCATCTCTTCGATAACTTTATCCGTAGCATAAACTCCATATTTTCTGATCGTAGGCAGCACTTCATCAAAGACCCATCTCTCAAAGCGTTCAGCAGCAGGAAGTTTTGATTTAACAATTAATCTGAAAAGATCTCCTTCCGGAATGAATTTAATTTCCTGCTCACCGCCGCTCGTAAGGACTCGGTGTTTCACCGACCCCTTTGTATGTCTGTTAATTGCATCATATGGATCTGAGTATCCCAGCATCTTTGCAAAATCTGTTGCAGGGAAGTATTCCTTTCCATCAATAACGAGTACTTTAAGTTCTCCAAATTCTGTATTCTTAAAAACCTGTAAATTATTCATAACATCAATCCTCCATTTCTTTCATTTCTCCAAAATTTCTGCCTATCGAGGCTTCTGCCACGATGGGTACATCAAATTCTGGGAAGGGTTGTGTTTCCATACATTTTTTTATAAAGGTAACTGCTTCGTCCGCCTTGTCTTCCGGTAATTCAAAAACCAGCTCGTCATGTATCTGCAGTAGAGGTTTCAGCCAGAGCCTTTCGGGAAGTCCACTGATGATGCGCCCACAGGCAAGCTTTAGAATATCTGCCGCTGTACCTTGAATAGGTGTATTTAATGCGCACCGCTCGGCAAACGACTTCTTGCCCCAATCTGATGACCGAATTCCCAGCAGGTACCTTCGCCTGCCCAGCCATGTTTCTGTATAGCAGCTTGCAGCAGCCCGCTTTTTAACTTCATCCTGCCACCGGGCAAGGCCAGGATATCCTGCCTTCAAGTTTTGAATGATGGTCTCACAGTCGACTAAAGTTGGGTTTAGACCAGCCTTAAATTTTAGTGTCCTCTGTAAACCAGTAGGAAACAGTCCATAGAACACACCGAAATTGCAGTTCTTTGCAATGGTCCTGCGCTCTTTATAATGTGGAGCATTTTTGTCTGCTGCCTCTTCAAAAGGAATGCGGTAAATAACAGAAGTGGTCTGCGCATGGATGTCACCGCCTGTACGATAGGTTTCCAGCATACGTTTGTCCCTGCAATAAAACGCTCCGACGCGCAGTTCTATCTGCGAGAAGTCAAGGGATAAAAGAACCTTTCCGGCTGGCGCAATGATAAATTTTCGTACGCCTATTGGGTCATTGTCTTTCTGCGGGCAATTCTGCATATTCGGATTTCTTGAAGCAAACCGCCCTGTCTCTGTACCCAGTGGCATAAGATCCGGATGAATCCTGCCAGTATTTTCATCGATAAATCGAAGATAACCGTCTATATAGGTGGATTTGAGTTTGCCCCATTTGCGGTACTCTTGCACCAGATCAAATAAACGAACAAGTTCGGGCCTGTTAGATTCACACCATTCTTTTAACAGAATCATGGTTTCATCGTCGGCAGCTTCCTGATGTTTTGCGGTCGTTTTCATGACCGGAAGGCTAAGATCCACAAAAAGATACTTTTTAAACGCCGAAGTTGAAGCATTTGCCCCTATCTCCACGTTGCCGATTATCCCAGTAATCTCATTCCTGATACTGTAGATCTTTTCCGCAGCTTCCGCTTGTTTCTTCAGCATGGCTGACTTGTCCACCAATATGCCGTTATACTTCATTATCCCGACATACACTGATGTGGGCGACTCCACCTCTTCTACAATGGTTCTGTGTTTGGGTAAAAACCTATCAAACCACTGATTGAAAACATGGTACAAGCGAAGAGTGTAGTCGCTGTCTGCACAAGCGTAGCCGATGGTCTTCTCATCCTGAGGGTTTAATTCATCGAAAAAACGACCTTCAGTAACCGTTGAGAATTCTATCATTTCCGCTTTGCATAGTGTGGGTGCAAGCGTCTTAAGTCCGCTGTCAGCAAGGCTTCTGAACTCCCACTTGCTCTTCAATGTAAGCTGTGACGCTGCAATAGTGTCATAACAAGGCTTTTGAAGGACAATACCTCTTGCGTAAAGGAACATAGACTCAAAAGCCAGGTTATGAGCAACCTTTATTACGTCTTTTGATTCGAACAGTGGTTTTAAATACTCCCATATTGCCTTCTGGTTCTCTGCGTTTCGCCCGCTGCGATGTTTAAGTGGAACATATATGGCAGTTCCGTCTGATACTGAAAAACTTATCCCTGTAATGTCAGCCTTATGAGCATCCAGAGCAGCACCTTTCTCGTTCCTCCATTTATCGCGAGGCGAGGTTTCAAAGTCAAAGGCAAATATATATGCGTCTTTCAGGTACTTCTGTATTTCATCTAACGTATAAACACATTTGTATTCCACGTGGTTCTCCTTTCCGCCCTATCGGAGATAGAAGATCCTCTCCGATAGGGCATTTGATCACTTAAGCGGCTCTGTAATTTCTCCGGTTTCAGGATCTACGTTTATTGCGTTTTCACTGGCAGGTTCAGTATCATGGCCTACGCGGGTACTGAATGCTTTGACCTGCTCGGAAAGCTTGGCTATCAACGCATATTCGTCAGCGGTCAGATCCCGATCTACTGCAAACTGAGCCTGGGAATAGGTGATACCGCTTGAGTTGGTCGCCTTTTTCAAAGAAAATCGGGTAACTACGCTGTTTGATTTTTTGCCTTTAGAAAGAAGCCTTTTGATGTAGCGGGAAAACTCTTTCAACGATCCTGTAGGCAATGAGAGTATCAACGGGAAAATCTCCCCTTCACGCAGTACATATATCCTGCGGCGATTTTTGCAGGCTTTGCTGCCGTTTTCCCCTGAACCGAACTGATTATATGGACATTTGGCACAGCTTCCTCCGGGGTCTCCTTCACCGGTTACACCATCAAAGCTTCCGCAATCCGGCGGATTACTGCCTCCGGTATACTTGTCCTTGTAATATGCATAAAGTGGATGATGATAAAGGATTACCGCTGAGAATTCTTTGACATTATCCGGCTCTCCGGGATTCTCCCCAGGCACTTCAAATACTGTGCTGCCTGCGGACGGGATTTTTATGCGTTCAAATGTCATGTCAAGACCGTCAAGCTCTGATGCCATTGCCTCGTTAAAATTGAAATCAGCGAGCTGAAGAAAACCTGTATTTTTGTTAATAGTTACGATTTCATTGTTTTTCATGCTTTTATACCTCCGTAATTATGAATTTGAAATTTAATCTATATCATTGTTCTTTGAAGCATTGTTCTTCGAACCGTTATTCCTCGAGCATTGCACATTGAACTTATTTACCTTGCTGCTTTCCGCACAGTTACTGTTGTCTTTTCGAAAACATTCACAAGGCCTTTCAACCAGTCAGGAAGTTCCTCCCCATTCTCAGCAATCTGTTCTTTAACAAATGCCGACAGAGAATTTGCATTGACTGTTTCATAGATGAGTTCTCCAAAGCCTTTACTGCGTAGTGCGTCAAACAGTTCCTCCTTCATGCCTGCGGCAGCACTGGCTCTTGTTGTCGTTGAAAGGCAGAACATTGTTCCTGCTCTTGTGAAGTTTTGCGTCTCACTGCTGATCATCAGCTCAGACAGACGGTATTCGACCTCGTCAATCTCCGCATTTATGCTTTTCAGTTCCTCTTCCGCAGCCTTCTTTGTCTCGCGCAGCTCTTTCAGGCGGTCAGCAAGTTCAAACATCGTATTATCGCTCATAGCTTTCACCTCCCTCCGGGGCAAAGGGGTTTGCTCCTTTGCGGAAGTCGTCTATCAGCATTTTTGCAAGGTCTGCCTTGTTGCGCAGAGCAGTCAGGATTTTTGAATCCACAGTACCCTTGGCAATAAGGTAGATATATGTGCAGCCGTTCTTCTGCCCAACTCTATGGATGCGGGCTTTTGTCTGCTCAAAATTCGACATGGAGTAATCAAGGGAGTAAAATACCATTGTGCTTGCAGAGGTCAGTGTAATACCGAGTCCTGCAGTTGCGATCTGCCCTACAAACACCATGCAGTCAGGGTCATATTGAAACCGGCAAACCTGCTCCTGACGATCCTTAGTCGCCCCATAAATACACGCATAGCCGATATTCTTCTTTTCCAGCATCCTGCATATGGCATGAATTTCAGGAATGAACCTTGCTATGACAACCAGCTTATGCCCTTCTTGAATGCTGCTTTCAAGGATATCTTCGAGAGCTTTCAGCTTAGCTTCACTTACCTGTTCAATTCTTCCGCCGTCATCGCTTCCAATGAAGCCTCCTATTAACTGGGAAAGACGCAGCAAGCGTGTTAATACATTTGTAGCTGTTACTTCCCCTGCTGACAGCTCAGTATAGCTTTGTTTGACAAGCTCCTTATATTTCTTTAAAGTTGCCGGCTCAAGCTCAACGTGGCGAATGATATCGGTAGTTTCCGGCAAATCCAGGCACTCAGCTTTAGTCGCCCGAAACGCAATGCTGTGGATCTTTTTCATCAAATCCTGTTCCATTGATTTTTTCAGCACCGGCGTATGGTTGCCGTAGCCGACCATATTGAAATACCGGTTTCTGAAGGCATAGAAGCTGTTTCCAAAGATGCGAGGATCGAGAAACTTATATTGACTGAATACATCTATGGCTTTGTTGGTTATAACCGTTCCTGTCAGTAAGAGCCGATACCGGGCAAGCAAGCCCAACTGGTGCATTGCCTTTGAAACTGAAGTGTTGTGAGTTTTAATCTTGTGTCCTTCATCGGCAATGATAAGATCAGGATGCCAGTTTGCCAGTTCCTTTTCCATTCGCCATGCAGATTCGTAATTGACTACCACCACATGGACACCTTCGCCAGTTAGAAATCTAAGCTGTTGGATTTTCTTTTGAATCGTGCCATTAAGGACAATCAGCTTGTATGGAAAATCTGCGAACCGTTTAAACTCATCCTCCCACACTCCAAGTATGGAAAGCGGTGCGATTATCAGCACACGGTTTATTCTTCCTGCAGCATTCAATGCTCCAATAATGGCGATTGAGACAAGCGTTTTTCCAGTGCTGGTCAGCCCATTTCCATCAGGAGCGCTGCACCCCATCCGGAAATGGCATGAACACCACCACCCTTCAAAAGTCCAAATAGACTGCAGATGAAATTGAAAGCACGAACCTGATGCTTGTATGGTCTACCCTTTACGGGCATTGAAATTATTGGTAGCGTTTTTGCATTGTTCAATGAGTCTTGCATCTTATATCCTCCATCCTTCAATTTTGAGGGTTGGCCAACTCTCTGACTCAATGCTACTCGAATTGTTAAAGCATGTCTGGACATCTAAAGTCCATGTTTTGGACAAAAAAATAGCCATTATGCAATAAGGTTTTTGCACCTTTTTTGCATAATGGCTGAGGATCTCAGTATAATAGCCTATTTATAATAAAAAAAGTTGGACTTCCGAAGTCCAACAATTTTTTTAACTTATCATTTCTTTATATGCCTTTGCACAAAGAGGGGAAAGCCCTAAGGCTTCCAAAACTTCATTACATTCATATATTGAATGCCCTCTGTACGAATGAATCAGTTTCTTATATGCCAATTGTTGAGGTGTATTATTAAGAGTATAACCGGCAAGCCTTAATATCTCTTCACTGTATGTAGGGCTTAGCTCCAATCCGATGCAAATTGCAACAACAGTTTCTAAAGTTGGATTATTAAGTTCGTTGTTTTTTATCCTGTCATATGTTTTCCCTGATAACAAAGTCTTATCTGTAAAAACAAGCTTATTGTAGCCTTTCCTTTTGATATGTCCATATACCGCTTGGGAAAATGTCTGGGTTGTACGGCTCAAATGCCGACCTTCTTCGACGAATTCTTCGTGAAATTTCTTTAGCTCTTCTGAACGATTAAATACCTCAATATTATGCTTGTCCGGATTAAATGTCGGCACTCTGTTATAATCCGGTGTAGCTTTACGGAACATTATAGAATCGAGATATACTACAATGTCCATTTTGGAAGCTTTATTTATCTTTAAATCAAACAGAAGGCAACATTCATCTACATGCAGTTTTGCATAATCTGTAAGATCAAGGCTTCCCTTTTCTAACCTTTTAATGTATTTGGAGTCGTTAATAACATAATGACCGTCAACATAAATAAAATTGCCGCTGTCTATGATTTTTGCAAATTCCGGATTTGCATAATATTCAAAAAAGGAATCGCTTAGGCTAATGCTGTATGTTTGGTTCTTATGTAATGAGTCTGCCTTAAATGAATAATTGCTGATAAAATGGTCATCGACGTATGTATATACGCCTTCAACTTCCTTATATCCAAGGTCAAGCATCCTTATTTTGGCCGCTATTCTTGACACCTGGCAGAAATCCGCTAATTCATAAACGACATTTTCCATTATATTCAGCCTGTCTTGAGTACCAAAAAGGAGCTCATTCTTTTTTATTAGCTCCTCAATCTTTTTGATAGTCATTGATTTAGGCATAAGGATGCGTGGTGCGATTCCGTTAGCATGCCATTCCATCCAATCTTCTGGCGTCCACTGCTTCTTGTATTTAGTTGTTTCGTTTACTCTGCAGCTTATGAGCAAAGCATCGCTGTTATACGTCTTAACTAACTCATGGTATTTTCTATGCTTATACCAGTGGACACACTCATGAATAATGGTATTGTTCATGCACCCTACGTTTCGCATGAAATACACATTGGGATCCACAAGGATTGTTCCCCTTGAAACTTCTAAAGGTTTATATGTTCTTTCATTTCTGTCGTAATACTCTATCGTACAATCGCCAAAGACTATTTGACCAAATATAGTGAAATGCTTTGTAAGCTGGATTTCCTTAACCTTAAGCCCCATTCTTTTCACTACTTCATCTACTGGAATGGGCATAGGAGTACTTAATGCTTCCGGGCAAAACTCACTTAGAAATTCAGTAGCAACATCGTCAAACTGTTCCTTTTCTATAATTGGCACTAAATACTCAGACAGTCGGCCTGTTTTGCCTTCTCTGTACTTATTGAAAATTGAAACAGAATTGATTTGAAAATTCTGAATTCCGTCATTAAGATCAGCTTTACAGGAGATACGGAACCATTGTTCTATGCCGTCAGTCTCGCGATTCCTTCGCACTGTTTCTGCTATTTCAACTTCAGCGGAAACAATTACATCAAATAAAATACTGTTACCTGGCGAGTCGGTTATGTCTATCATTATGATGTCAAAATCGGATAATGCGGCTTCGTCCGGTGATTGCACATGGTATGAGTTGGATTCCAGCTTATCCGGGTTATCCTCTATATATTCGGACAATTCGTCAAAGAGATCATTATAATACATGTTTGCAATAACATCTCTGAACGAGCTGACACTTGCCATTGCCATACCGTACCTCCAAAATAACATTTCATCATATAGACCAGATATTTCCTTATGTAAATTATAACATAAATTGCGCTTAACACAATATTTTATTTGCGAACGCAAATTATTGTTGTGTTTTTTATTTTTTTATGATACCCTTTATATTGCAAGTCGAGGTGATAATTATGACCGTAAGCTATAAAAAACTATGGAAGCTTCTTATTGACAGAGATATGAAAAAGAAAGACTTAAGAGAATTGGCTGGTATTAGTACAGCTTCAATGGCCAAACTCGGAAAAAATGAAAATGTTAATACTGAGATTTTGGTAAAGATATGTAAAGCTCTTAACTGTGATATATCAGATATTATGGAAATTGTAGAAGATGACAAGTAACTTAGAATTACTCAACTTAATATGTTGGAGTTTATGAGATTTTACAATTTTTACCTTGTTAATATTGGGGCAAAGTGAGGAGATAAAAGAATGACTTTTCAAACATTTAAAATTCATGGAGACAACATAGTTGAATGTGAGCGCATTTTTAACTTTATAACACGCAAGCTTGATATTATTGATATCAATAAACAGTTTATTTCACAAGCAGCAATCCAGATAGATATCAATTTTATTTATAATAGCTTAAAATATCGCTGGAGGCTTATTTATCATCCAGGATTTAGTAAATCTAACCGTAATCGCTGGAATAATAATATCTTTGATTCGTTAAAAACCGCTGGGAGTTTTTTAGATGAAACACCAGATGCGATCATAACTGAAGTTAACATCCATGAAGAAAAAGAAAAGGTATTGTGTGCCATTGAGTTTTGTAGTGCCCTTCAGGCAGGAAATCAAGCATGGCAGAGAAGCGGACGAGCATATTCAACTATTAGAACAGGTTGTCCTTACCTTTACATAGTTGATTTTGTTAAATATGAACTGAATACCAATACAAGAAAAAGGAAAGCAATAAGAACACCTAATCCTGCAATAACTTACAGTTATATTAACAATACACTGCAAGAAAACGTTTTTGGTGTCCAAGCTTTTGTTAAATCAGAAGAGTTTGACAAAAACAATTCTTTACTCAAAAACTTTGATGAATCAATTTTTTCAGAAGACGACATATCAGATTATTTAGTAAATCTAATGCTTGGAAATGACACTACGGTATATGAGAAATCTTTACTTGAAAAAAATTTAAAAATGGTAAACTTTTTCTCATTACATACAAAAGGACAATATTATTTTAAGCCAGAAGACTGGAAACGTATTTATAACGGCGAAACAACTGTTATAGAACTATCCAAAGAAAAGAAATGGCAATTTGGCAAGAAGATTGCAGAAAAATCTATGGGCGGCAAAACTCGTGCATTTGTCGAGTTAGTAAAAAAATATGCTTACGGTATAACATGTAAGGATTTACCAATCGGAGTCATACCCTCAGATAGTAAGATTAATTTTGTTAATGAGCTAATTGAACTCTATCCCATTAGTCAAAACGAAGCTCAGACAATATTAGATGATGACCACGATCTTCTAGTATGCCTTATCAAAGGATTTAAACCAAGAGGCGATGATAATCGTCCCGATCGCGGTCTACTACCGTTCTTGGCAATGTTAACATCAGAACATGCCAAAATATTGACTTTTATTTATGGTCCGATGACCTCTACCCGCATTGAACAACTAAAAAATGATCCACGTTCAGTTGCTCGTGTTAGTGGTTTTTGGAATGTTTTCTTAGGACTAAGCGACTATTTATTACTTGATGTTCCAGTATTAAATGAAAAAAGAAACGCAACTCTTTTTAGAACAAATCATAAGTATAAACAAGAGTGTACAGCACTATCAGCAAAAGAAGTTATTTTCTCAGACATTGTTTCACCTACACCAAATAGTGTACACGAAGATGATGTAGATTCTGCTATTCACATGTTATTTACTAGCTTACCTTCTAACAAATGTTTTGAGGGTCTATGTAATCCTCCAGGAGGTGATTGGAGTGGCCTTTCTGTTATAGTTAATCAATGTGAGTATAGGTGGGTATCACTACCACGAGTTAGTGGCGAAATTTATGGGAAAAGGCCAGATCATGTATTACAACTTTATCCTTATAATACCAATTCTATAATTTTATCGATTGAATCTAAGGATAGGTCTTCTGATTTAGAACCAAATGTAGGAAAGCAACTAAAGCAATATATCAAATACTTATCTACGTTTATTCCTAGCTGTGAAAGAAGTATTAATGGAAATTGGTCAATTTCTAGAAAAAAAATATCACTTAACTCGAGTAAAATTGTATCTGTTGCTGCGTTCATTGATTCCGGTTCAGAAGATTATGATAATATTCATCAGGTATCTGCATGTGATTTAATATTTGCATTAAGCCCTAAAGAAGTTGGCTGGGACATTCGAATTATAAACTATATGCCTGATAACTCCGTATATACAGAATTAAAAGAGCTAATATTATCACACCCAAACAACATAGGAATTACTTGCACATTTTTATAAAGAAAGAAGGTGCAATTTATAAGTGCCTCTTTCTTAATAATTTGTATATAATGACTCATACACTGTATTACTCTTTTTATCCATTACTTTTTTAAACGCAGATTTTCCTGCGTGTAAATAATAATGGTTAACAAAAAGATCCTTTGGCAATTGTACACTATAATCCTTATCAGTAGTTTTTCCATCAAAAGACAATGCCCATTTAACCCCTCGAGCATTAAGCTCTCTTAGGTAATCGAAAAATTCATCAAAATCGATTGTGGACAAATTATAATAACGGCCTTTCGTATTAAAATAGGGTGGATCAAGATAAATAAAATCACCATCACCAGCTTCTTTTGTTGCTTCTTTATAATCACAAGCTTTAAATTCTACATTTTGTATACGTGAGGACCAATCTAGAATAATACCTTTTAGGGTTTTAGGATTAATTCCCTTTCTCGAGTAATGTAATGAGTTATTAAAGTGACCATCCTTGTTAAACCTAATCAATCCATTAACACACGTCCGTGATAGAAACAATAAATCATACGGAGAAAATGAACTATTAAATCTATCTCTTATTTCATAATATACCTGGTAACCTTCCTTTTGCAGCCTTTCCCATTGTTCACGATAGTAATCAGCTAACCCAATAGGATCTTTCTTAATAACTTCCCATAATTTTATTAACGGCTCACAAATATCTGAGCATATTGCATTACTAGGATTCAAAGCATACATAACCGAACCACCTCCTAAAAAAGGCTCAAAATATCGGTTATATGCTGGAATTTTACTAACTATTTCATAAGCTTGACTGCGTTTACTTCCGCTCCATTTAATTACAGGTTTAATACTTTTACTCATTTTCTTCTACCTCAACAATAAGTTCATTTGGGTCAATTTCTAAGAACTCTGCTAATCTTACAAATGAAGTTTGCATTGGTGTTTTTCCATTAAGAAATTCATAAATTTTAGGTTTTGACACCCCTGATAGTCTGGAAAGTTCACTTATTGATTTTATATTTTTATCGATCATGATTTTCCGTATTTTTTTCTCATCAGCAATATACTTTTTCATTGTTTTTCACCTTTACTCATGCTATCAAAAATACTCATCTGATTATTCGAAATAGCGTGCTCCAATCTTTTCTTTGCAATCTCTGCATAATGTCTATCAGTTTCAAACCCTATATAATTTCGCCCTAGTTCCTTAGCTGCTAAGCATTCACTTCCAACTCCCGAAAAAGGTGATAATACAATATCACCTTCTTTTGATGATATTTGAATGATTCTTTTTAGAATCCTAAGAGGTTTTTGAGTTGGATGTTTCCCAAATTCTAATTCTCGTTTTTCTTTATTATTGGGGATATCCCATACGGTTCTCATTTGCTTTCCAGGTTGCTTTAAAGTATCGTATTCAAAGTTTCCATTTTTAGAATATTCATAATCAAAATAATACTCACGTTTTTTGCAACCTTTATTACACCATAGTAAGGTTTCATGACTAGCAGTTAATCGCCTACCAGCTAAATTAGGAAAAGCGTTGCGCTTAAACCATATGATCTCGTTGATAATTTCAATATTAAGCAATTGACAAACTACATTAATAATTCCAATATTGTGATATGTACCAAAAATCCACATAGAACCAGTGGGTTTTAGAATTCTTTTTGCTTCAGTTAACCAAGCAATTGTAAATGAAAAGTATTCCGTTAAAGACATATTATCCCAATTTTCCATAACCTTGTTCCAATTACCGCCCATACCAGCCAGTTTTACGCTATTGTCCCACTTCCATTCGCCACCTTTTGATAAATTATAAGGTGGATCTGCAATAATCAGATCAATCATATTATCATCGATATTTTTCATTCCTTCTATGCAGTCCTGATTGATAATAACATTTAGTTCCATATCTTCCCCTCCATTAAGCTTAACGAGATTATATCATATATTAGCACTTTGTGTCAATATATATTTACTTTTTGTTAACATATATTTACACTTCATCGAATTTAATATACTTATACTAATTTATATCCATCCTATATCCTCAACCCCCTGAAAAATAGGCAGTTATCTAATCTGGTAACTCAACTATAAATTTTCAGGGTAGTTGATATGTTACCTCAAACAATAAAAACAAGGGCTTCCCGACACTGTAATCTCCAGCAAAGCAGCCTGGAGAAAAGCTAAATGTCTGGAAACCCTTTATTTACAGGCTTTTGCAATCCTTCTACTTCTCCACCCTTGACATCAATGCTACGCACTCCACATGATGCGTATGAGGGAACATATCAACGGGTTGAACAATTTTTACTTCATATCCTAATTCCTTTAAAATGCCCAGATCCCTTGCCAAAGTGGCAGGATTGCAGGACACATAAATTATTTTACCCGGCTGCATTTTTGACATTGCAGAAAGTACCTCTTTTTCGCAGCCCTTTCTTGGAGGATCTACCACTATAACATCGGGTTTTATTCCTTTTTTTGCAAGTTCGGGCATTATTTTTTCCGCTTCCCCTTCTATAAATTCGGCATTTTTAATACCGTTGGTTTTTGCATTTTCTCTTGCATCCCTCACCGCATCCCCTACCACTTCTATACCTATCACCTTTTTTGCCCTATCTGCCAGGTAAAGGGCAATTGTCCCTATACCGCAGTAAACATCCAAAACCGTTTCATCGCCCTTTAAATCAGCAAATTCCGCCACTTTATCGTAAAGCACCTTGACCTGAACGGGATTTACCTGGAAAAAGGACAGGGGAGACAAGGAAAACTTGATATTGCCTATATATTCGGTAATGGTTTCACTGCCGTAAATCAATAGGTTTTTTTCTCCCAAAATTACATTTGTCTTTCGTGTATTCACATTTAAATAAACCGAAGAAAGGCCTTTGACCTTCTTTTTTAATATTTCTATAAGCTCTTTCTTATGAGGAATATCCTCCCCGTTTATTACAATCACCACCATTACCTCTCCAGTTCTAAAACCATGACGGGTAACAATATGCCTTATAAGACCTTCGTGTTTTATTTCGTCGTAAATGGGTATTTTGTACTTTTCGAGCCATTCCTTTACCGCTAAAAGAGCTTCATTACTTTGGTGTGACTGAATCGGGCAATAATTTATTGGTACAATATCATGAGACCTTTTTTTGAAAAAACCCAGTACCGGCAAATTGTTTTTATTTCCCACCGGATATTGGGCTTTATTTCTATAATTTAAAGGATTTTCCATACCGATGGTGTCGTTTATTTGCGGGAAAACCTTTCCTATGCGATGGAGGCTATCTTCCACTATCCTTTTTTTAAAAATCAGCTGTCCTTCATAGGAAAGGTGCTGTAAATCACATCCCCCGCAGATTACTGCATAGAGACAAAAAGGCTCCTTCCTGTATTCGGAAAAATTAATGATTTCTTTTACTTTTGCAATTGCATAGGATTTTGTCACTTTTGTAATTTCAGCAATTACCCTTTCTCCAAAAATTGCCCCTTCAATAAAAACTGTAAATCCATCTATGCGGGATATCCCCTGGCCTTCATGGGCCATATTTTCAACTACTGCTTCAATGGTTTGCCCTACTTTAAGTTCGGACACCTAAAAATCCTCCTTTAATTTTTTGAAGGTCCCTTAATTTTAAGACCGTTAAAATTATTCTGCCTTAATGCTTCGTAAAGCACTATCGCCACAGAGTTGGAAAGATTTAACGACCTGGCGTCGTCTACCATGGGAATTCTGAGAGTATAATCCCAGTTCCTTTTCAACAAGTCCATGGGAAGCCCTGCGGTTTCCTTTCCAAAAATAAGGTAATCTCCCGGTTTAAAACTTGCTTCCGTATAGCACCTTTCGGATTTGGTAGTTAAAAAATACATAGTGTTTCCTTTATTCTTTTCTTCAAATTCCTGATAATTTTCGTAATATTTCACATTTACGAGATGCCAATAATCAAGACCCGCTCTTTTTAAGTATTTATCCTCTAAGGAAAATCCCAGCGGTCCTACCAGGTGAAGCACCGCCCCCGTCGCCGCACAGGTTCTTGCAATATTCCCGGTGTTTTGCGGAATTTCCGGTTCCACCAGAACTATGTTAAACACCTTTATTCCTCCCGTATTCTATATTGCATTCTTTTTCTATTTTCAAAATAACATAATTTATCATAGCCAAAACTTTTTATATATTCTACGGCTTTTTCAAAATCCCTCCCCACATCTTCGGGGCAGTGGGCATCCGAATTTAGTATTACTGGAATATCGAATTTAGAAAAATAATACATTAAATCCTCCGAAGGATATATTTCCTTTACGGGTTTTCGAAGCCCCGCCGTACTCACTTCTATACACATATTCTTACTTCTTATTTCCTTTGCAAGGTTTTCGTAAATATTTGATAAATCAGCCTTCGACCTGTAATTGAATATTTTTACCAGGTCCGGATGGGCTATGAAATCAAAAATTCCTGATTTAACCGCCGAAATCAAAGTAAAATAGTATTCTTCATAGACCTTATCTATGTCCCTTCCTTCCCAATCCTTTATCCTTTCCGGGTTGTCAAAACCGAAATCCGAAAGCCAGTGAACAGAACCAATTACAAAATCAAAAGGGTAATCTTTGATAAATTCCCTTATTATTTCTTCGTTTTCCGGAAAGTAATCCGCTTCAACCCCGAGTTTCACAGGAAATCCTTCTTTTTTTGCTTTTTCAATTAAATAAATATATTCTTCAATATCCTCTGTCGCCCTTTTTTCATGCCATTCATTTCGGATAGACCCACCCTTCCAAATATCCTTTGCCTGAACGAATCTATAAATATGTTCGGATATGCCTATTTCTTTAACATTCCTTTCTTTTCCCTTATCAATAAACTTTTTTAACCATTCCAGGGTATAAGGCCCCTGTTCAATATGTACATGAAAATCTTTAAAACTCATTTCCCAGACTCCTTTTCTTTTATTATACTAATATTAAAATACCAAAAAAATGTTATAAAATAAAAGTAGAAATTGACATTATGCGGGTAAAATAATAAAATAAATTTATAGAATTCCTATCATTTTAGTAGGATTTTAATTTTAATGAGGGAGGAGTCCTTTTGCTGCTGCCAAAAGAAAAAATTAACAGATTTCTGAGGCATATCATCATGCCGGAAATAAGCGGGCCGGGCCAGAAAAAATTAATAGAATCAAAAGGGCTTGTGGTTTCTCCTTCTCCAGAAAGCGCCATACCATTAGTTTTTTACCTTGCAGCTCTGGGTATTGAAAATTTATACTTTTATTTTAAAAATTATGACGAAAATTACTCCTTTTTAAAGGAAAACCTGAAGGATTTCAACCCTGACCTTAAACTTTCCTTTTTAAGTGAGGAGGAAATTGAAAGCAGCATCGATGAATTAGATTTTTGCGTTCTCTTTGACGAATTTTTTATTCCAGAAAAGTTCAAAGAGGTTCCGGCAGTTTTTGCTTTAACTTCTCCCTGGCGGGGTATAATAAAAACATCAAAGGGCGCCACATTCTTAGAGGAGGAAAATTTGCTATCTCCCGAATCCCTGAAAAAAATAAAGGAAAATTCTACCGGAACAATTTTATCCCGAAGTTTTTCAGGAGCAATTTGTTCTATAGAAGCAGCTAAGCTGGTATTGAAAATAGGAAAGACCCTTGATTCCCCCCTTTATTACGACCTTTTGAATATGGAATTTAACTATGCCTTTGAGCCTGTGAATTCTGAAGAATCCGGATTAATTGAAGAAAATAATTTCCGTGAACTTCTTTCAAAGGCAAGGGTTTTGATAGTTGGCACCGGCGGACTCGGTTCACCCGCTGCCCTTGCCCTTACCCTGGCTGGAGTTGGCACCATCGGCCTTGTGGATAGCGACAACGTAGAAATCAGCAATCTCAACCGGCAGATTTTACATTCCACCTCAAGGATAAATATGCCAAAGGTGGATTCGGCAGAAATTTTCCTTAAAAGGTTGAATCCAAAAATAAATATTAAAAAATACCATACCCGATTTACTCCGGAAAATGCTTTTGAAATAGTAAAAGATTACGACGCAGTGATAGATGGCGTAGATAACCTTCCTACGCGCTATCTTTTAAACGATGTATGTGTAATCAGTAAAAAGCCTCTTGCTGAAGCGGGAGTGTTGCGCTTCGAGGGGCTCGGGATGACAATCGTCCCGGGTAAAGGGCCATGTTACAGGTGCGTATTTCCAAAAATGCCGCCTGCCGGCAGCATTCCCTCCTGTTCCGAAACCGGTATCCTTGGACCCGTACCCGGTGTCCTCGGTTTTATTGAAGCTACCGAAACGGTAAAAATTATTACCGGAGCCGGTAAGCTCTTAAAAGGAAGGCTTGTATTTTTTGATTCTATGGATCTTGACTTCAGGACACCCGAAATAAAAAACAACCCGGAATGCCCTGTTTGCGGCCAGAATCCATCCATAAAAGACCTTAAAGGAGAATACGGATTTATCTGTGAAAATAATAATATTGAGAGGGAGGATTAAATGGAAAAGAAAATTTTTGAAATAAAAGAATCTATACTGGACCTTATAGGAATGACACCTATGGTAAAACTCAACAGGCTATCACCTGAGGATGGAGCCACTATAGCAGCAAAATTGGAATCCTTTAATCCCGGAGGTAGTGTAAAAGACAGAATTGCATATAGTATGATACTGGATGCGGAAAAAAAAGGACTTTTAAAGCCCGGAGATACCATTATCGAACCTACCAGCGGAAATACCGGTATAGGCCTTGCAATGGTATGTGCGGTTAAAGGATATAGACTTGTCCTGGTAATGCCTTCTTCTATGAGCATTGAAAGGAGAAAAATATTAAAAGCCTATGGTGCGGAGCTGGTACTTACTCCTGCGGAACTGGGTATGAGAGGAGCTGTTGAAAAAGCTCTGGAAATCTTAAAGGAAAATCCCGGTTACTTCATGCCTCAGCAGTTTGAAAACCCTGCAAATCCTGAAATTCACGAAAAAACTACAGCTTTGGAAATATTAAATCAAACCGGAGGAAAAATTGACGCCTTCGTAGCCGGTGTGGGAACCGGTGGAACTATTACAGGAGTAAAAAAAGTGTTAAAAGAAGCAATCCCGAATATTAAAATATTTGCCGTGGAGCCGGAAGCCTCACCGGTATTATCCGGCGGAAAACCGGCACCTCATAAAATACAGGGTATCGGAGCCGGGTTTATTCCAAAAGTCCTTGACCTTAACAATATTGATGAGATTATAAAAATTAGCAATGAAGATGCCTTTTTCTATGCAAGAGAGCTTGCATTAAAGGAAGGTATTTTGGCAGGAATTTCCTCCGGAGCGGCTGTTTGCGCTGCAATAAAAGTGGCCAAATCATTAAAGCCGGGCAATCTGGTAGTTACCGTGCTTCCCGATACGGGTGAAAGATATTTGAGCGTGGAGGGACTCTTCCCATCGGAATAAAAAAAATAATAGGAAGCTCAATGAAGCTTCCTATTATTTTTTACTTTTTATCCTCTACAATTTCTTTAATTTTTTCTCTGTATCCGTCCAATGAAGTAGCGATGTTTTCCTGAGAGCTGACGATCTGTTTTAGCACATTAGCGCCTTCCGACAATTCCTCCAGGTTTTTCCTTATATTTAACAGGGTCTTTGTAATATTAGAAGTAGCGGTTGCGGAAGAATTGGTAAGCTTTCCAATTTCCTGGGCAACCACCTGAAAGCCCTTACCGTGCTCCCCCGCTCTTGCCGCTTCAATAGAAGCGTTTATTCCTAGAATTTTAATCATGCTGGTAATATCGTAAATAGTTCTTATGATATCATCCGTCTTTTTAATATCTTCCATGGAGCTGGCAATTGAATCGGAAAAATCATTAAAGGTTTTGGTGATAAGTTTTGAAGAATCATTCAAGGAATTTATATATTCCGATAAATTTTTAAGCATTCCTTTCAAGTTTTCCAAGGAATCCGATAGTTTTTGATTGAGCAGGTTTTGATGTTCTGAAAGCATTGCAATCAGCCTTGCGGCACTCGAATCAATAATATGGGTTTCCTCATTTTTTTCTAAATTAATTATATCCCTTACTTCCTGTCTTCCCGTTAATTCAATTATCACATCGGGTTTTTCCTTTAATATTTCTCTGCAGTCGATAAAGGTATTTATCCCCTTTTCCTTGGCCAGTTTTATACCCGGTGCTTCAACATTTACGTCGCAAATTCCTACTATTTTTACTTCTTTAATCTCAAGAAGAGTTTTTAAAAAATTAGTGCCCCCTCTTCCGGCTCCTATTATCCCGACTTTCAATCTATCTCCCCCGTTACTCAAAATAAAGTAGCAATATTTTCTATTCTACAAAAAAGTTAATAATCCTTTAAAATTTATAAAATAAATTTTCCAAATTGTATATATAGAATTTCAAATAATATAGGAAACTACAACACTTTAAGTCAATTTATCTAATATTTTCCTGCTCTCATTAATAATTTTATCCAGATAATCATTAACCTGGTTCTTAATAGCTGTTTCTTTTAAATAATTAAAATCTATTCTTTGATAATGAATAGCTAAAATTTTTGTTGCCCATTCCTCATCATCAACACTTTGCCAAAATTTCGCTGCTAATAGTCTATCGATAATTAAATCTTCGATCCCTATTACATTTACTTCTAAATCATCAATTTCAACTTTAATGATTTTTTCCAGCGATCCTGCAAGTTCTTCATCAGGTATTTCTATAGCTAAATCTATTTCCTCATTGTACCAATGTCTTTCACCCGGTCTCTTTGTAAAGCCCAATTTTGCCAGTACTTCTTTGGCACTTTCTCTATCATTTATAACTAAATCTATATCCTTAGTAGCATATCCTCCAAGTGTATAAAATTCTAAAGCTCTACCACCTACAAGTATAGGCATTACTTTCTTTTTTCTAAGCATTTCCGTAATAATTGCTGTAAGGATTAGAGCTTTCTTTAAAGGATTATTTTCTTTTTTCAATAATTGTAAATAATCATCTATAAATCTTTCGTCCAATCTAATCTGAACCTCCTCGGTCCAATTTCGACAATTGCACCGGTTTTCAATGCTTTTTCCCATCTTTTATAATCTAATAAAAAAAGTATAAAGGATTCCTCAGGATCCCGGAGTCTTCTCTTTTTTGCTTTATAACCTGACCTTTTGGATTCAAATAAGCTGTATACTTTAAATGAATCCTTTTTTAATTTATTTATATAATCATCAAATTTTAATCTCTCGCCCATTTTTTCCACCTCTTCATAAATTATAGCCTAAATTTTTTAAAATTAAAACAAATTATTCTTATTGAACTTAACAAAATTTGATAAAATATATTTTGCCTATAAATAAAATTCAAGGAGGACATAAAATGGATATTTCAATAATTCTTATAATTGCCCTTTTAGGCATTATTATCGCATTACAAATATTTTCCTTAAACTCAAAAAAAAGGCAGGACCCGGAACTTATAAAAGTGCTGTCCACCCTTGAAAACGGTCAAAAGTATCTGGAAAGTTTGATAAAAGAAGACATTAAAAACAGTAAAGAAGAGACGGCAAATCTGGTTAGCAATTTGGGAAACACTATTTCGATAAATATCAACAACATGAATCTGACACAGCAAAACCTGATCAAAAACTTTTCTGATACCGTTTCTTCCCTGGCTGATAAAACGGAAGAAAGGTTAAATAAAATGAGGGAAACAATTGAAACAAAGCTGAAAGAAATACAGAACGAAAACAGCACAAAGCTTGAACAAATGAGACAGGTGGTCGATGAAAAGCTGCAGTCTACCCTTAATGCCAGAATATCCGAATCCTTCCGGCTGGTCAGCGAAAGGCTGGAACAGGTACATAACGGTCTTGGGGAAATGCAAACCTTGATGAGCGATGTGGGTAGCCTTAAGAAAGTGCTATCTAACATAAAGACCAGAGGAATTCTCGGAGAGGTTCAATTAGAAGGGATAATAGAAGATATTCTATCACCCGGCCAGTTTGAAAAGAACGTAAAAGTAAACCCTCAAAGCAATGAGGTAGTTGAATTTGCCATAAAGATACCCGTCGAAAACGGGCCTTTTAAGAACTACATATGGCTTCCCATTGACGCCAAATTTCCTATGGAAGATTTTGAACGATTGGTTGATGCGGAGGAAAGATGCGATTTAGCAGAAAGTGAAAGATTAAAAAAAGATTTAGAAAACCGCATAAAGCAGTGTGCAAAGGATATCAAGAATAAATACATAAATCCTCCTCATACCACCGATTTTGCCATAATGTTTTTACCTGCAGAAAGTCTTTTTGCTGAAATTTTAAAAAAGCCGGGCTTTATTGAAAATATTCACAGGGAATATAAGGTTTTGATTACCGGTCCTACCACCCTTTCCGGCCTTTTAAACAGCCTGCGGCAGGGTTTCAAAATGTTTGCAATAGAACAAAAAGCGGAAGAGGTATGGAAATTATTAGCGGCAGTAAAATCCGAAATTGGAAAATTTGGCGAACTTTTAGATAAAGTGAATAAAAAACTTCAGGAAGCGCAGAATGTAATAGAAAACGCTTCTAAAAGGACTCGCACTATAGACAGGAAATTAAAAGATGTGGAAGAACTTTCTCATGAGGAATCTCAGGAGATCCTTTCCCTTTTTGCTGTTATGGAAGAGGAAGAATAAAAAAAGTAAAAAGGGCATATAGCAATCTACCTTGCACCAATACTGATAGCTTATTACCCAACCATGATCTTCCGACCATGATAGAGCAGTTCACCACCAGTACTGATGGGCCGTTCGACCACTCAGGATATCTACGCACCTGTATGCAACCTCTCGGCTGCATACAAGCGCATGAAATAGTGGCCAGCTAAATCATAACAAAAAGTTTCAATACCCTGAGTGATCTTAGCTCGACCCGGCATGATAGGTTGGAACCCTGCTGCAATCAAAAATGATCGACTGCAGCAAAGCTTTTCCCCACCATGCAGGATCTGCCCTCCGGCTGCATGCAAGCCTTGTCAGCCTGCATGCAACCTTTGGTCGACCCATATACGACCCCGTAGGATCATATATGAGTCTTAGCTCAACTGCTACATACCCTTTACACTATTTATTGTGACCCATAAAAAAATTAATATGCAGTTATTTTTTGGTAATATTTGTCAAATTATTAAATATTTCGTAAAAAAGCTGCGGTTTTTGCCGCAGCTTTCATTGTTTCTTATTTTGTATTAAATTTATAATTATTTTTGCTGGTATTTTATCAAGTTGGACATCGTTACATATACTCCACCTAAAATTACAACCCACGCTAAAAGCATAAATCCAAGAGCTCCACCGGACATTTATATTTCCTCCCCTCTACGCCTTGTAGGCCTTTTGGGCTGCTGCACCGGGACCATACTTTTTCTGAATAGTGGTATAGGCTTCAATAAACCCAATAATTAATATGGCAAAGAGTAATAGCCTTGCTCCCTGCACCCAGGGGACCAAATTGGGCATCTTTTCTACAAAGCTGGGTACCCATCTGAAATATCCATCATTGATATAGCTTCTTGTGGAAAATACCAGGAGGATTGCTATTGCCAATGGTGTTATCCATTTTATCATAATATTGAAGAACGCGGAGGAAATCTTCCAGTAGCTTCCTCTGTTGATTTCCTCCAAGGATTTCTTTTCACCAAACAGCCATCCTACCACAAATACTTCCAACAAACCTACTACTACCAGGAAGTAAGAACCTACCCAGTTATCAAGTTCTGTAAGGAAAACAAGTTCCGCAGTCTTTGTCAAAACAGGTTCGAGAGCTACGGGTAGACCAATTATTATATAAAGAGCAAAGATCAGCCAGGAACCAATCCTTCTTGGAATATTCAAATCTTCTTCCAAAAGGGCTATCAGGTAGTTATACATGGCTATTGCTGAAGTGAACCCGGCAAAGAAAAGTATCAAGAACCAGAAAGCTCCGAAAATCTGCCCTGCAGGCATCATTCTGAATACGTTAGGCAGCGCTATAAAAGATAAGCCTACGCCCGATTTAATGCCATCCATTCCTAAAAATGTGTAAGCAATGGGTATCGCTATACTTCCACCCAGTATTACTTCCGCAAATTCATTTAAAAAAACCGTTGCAGTAGCCGAAAGCACTATATCATCGTCGGGCTTCAAGTAAGAAGCGTAGTTTTGAATAATTCCCATACCAAGGGATAGTGTAAAGAATATTTGTCCTGCTGCAGCAAGTGCTGACTGCCAGCTCAGTTCATTCCAGTGAGGGCTCCAGAGGTAATCAAGTCCTTTTAACGGCGACCAATCGGGATTTACAGGGGTGCCAAGGGTTAAAGCTCTGATAATCAATATAAATCCGAGAACATATAATGATGGCATCATGACCTTTGCCCAGGCTTCAATACCCTTTTGAACACCACGGGTTAACGCAAGGCCAAGAAGGAAAAGAGCAATTACCCAGAATGTAATCGAAAGACCCGGTGTCTGAATGTAGTTTACGAAAACTTCTCCTGTAGATTTTGCTTTGTCCATGTAACCGCCGGTTAATGAAAGGTAAGAATATCCAAGAGTCCAGCCTATGATCTGTGTATAATAGGCGTTTACAAGGCTAACTACGGAAAATACAAGCATTCCGGCTAAGGATCCAAGTATAGCTGCCGTGGTGTGAGATGTCCTTTCCTTCGACTGCAGATAAACCATGCAGCCTACCGTCCCATGTCCGTACTTACCGCCGTACCTTCCCTGCATCCATTCCACATACATGATAGGAATACCAAGAATTATAAGTGCTGCAAAATAAGGGATCATGAAAGCGCCGCCGCCGTTTTTCGCGGCCTGGTACGGGAAGCGCCAGAAGTTTCCAAGACCTATAGCGTTTCCCGCCATAGCAAGAATAAGTCCAAGTTTTGTTCCCCAGTTCTCTCTGCCTTCTGCCATAAAAAACCTCCCCTTGTTAAAAAATTATTTTTTAATTTAAAATGTTAAAAAGTTGTTTATTATTATACATTAAATCTTCTAAATTTACAATACATGATTTATTATGCGAAATAATCACTCTTTTTCATATTATACTATAAATTTTTCTTTATTTATAATTTTCTGTTGTTTTTCTTTAAAAAAATAATGTTTACTGAATTAATATAATTTTGATTTAAACCAGTTTATACCCGAGTTCGAAAGCTTTCACGTTAATCTCTACGTACTTTTCCGGTACCACCTCCTTAATTACTTTTACAAATTTCTCCTTATTAAAGTACATTACTTTTGCCAATGCCCCGGTTAAAATGATATTTTGAACCCTGACATCGCCAAGCTCCTTTGCTTTTGAAACAGCATCAATGATTATTGCATTTTTAATATTATTTTTTACAAACTCCGTTATGTTTTCGGGATATTCTTCCTTCCCTGCAAGCACCGTGGAAGGAGGTATTTCTAAATCGTTTAAAATTAATGTTCCATCATTGGACAAAAAATCAATATAACGAAGTGCCTCCAATTTTTCAAAGGCGAGTAACACATCGGCTTTCCCTTTTTCTATAACTGGAGAATACACTTTTTCGCCGTACCTGATCTGAGTAACAACACTTCCTCCCCTCTGGGCCATTCCGTGAATCTCTGACATCTTCACATCAAATCCGTGCTCTATCAAAGCCCGGGTTATTACTTTGCCCGAAAGTATAGTCCCCTGCCCGCCTACACCGGAGATAAAAATATTCTTTACCGTCATCTTTCTTCACCCGCCTTTTCAATTGCATCAAAAGGACATACCTGAGCACATACGGAGCAACCTACGCAGCTCAATGGGTTTATTATTGTTTCTTCCCCGTGAATCTGCACCGCAGGGCAGCCTACCTTCAAACACATCTTGCATTTTTTGCATTTTTCCTGATTTACTTTATAAAGCCCCTTAGGCCCTTTTCCTTTTAATAATGCGCACGGCCTTCTTGCTATTATTACCGAGGGTTCGGTTTTATTATTTGCCGCAGTTTTTATAGCATTTTCCACAGCACTTAAATCATAAGAATCTACCGTATAAATGTTCTTAATACCAAGAGCCTTGCAGATTTCCTCCAAGGAAACCGCATATGCAGGTTCATCTTTTGCATTGTATCCGGTTCCGGGATGGTGCTGGTGTCCGGTCATAGCAGTAATGCTATTATCTACGATCATGGTTATGGTATTGCTGTTATTATATACCACATTCATGAGTCCCGTTACGCCGGAATGCAGAAAAGTAGAGTCCCCTATCACGCTTATTACGAGCGGGCTTTCTTTTCCTTCCTGTTCGTATGCCTTTTTAAAACCGTGCCCCATACCAATGCTGGCGCCCATGCACAGAATACTGTCAATTCCCTCCAAAGGCGGTAAAACACCCAGGCTGTAGCAACCGATATCGCTGGTAACTACCGCCTTCATTTTTCGTAAAACATAAAATACTCCTCGATGCGGGCATCCGGCACACAATACAGGAGGTCTCATGGGCAGGTTCCCCTGGGGTTTATAGTAAACTTTTGCCTTACCTGCTCCAAAGGCTTCCCGGATTATTTCAGGAGAAAGTTCTCCAATCGCAGGAATTACCTCTTTTCCAATAATATTTTTATATCCCATGGCTTTTATACTATTTTCTAAATATGGATCAAGTTCTTCGACTACATATACCTTTTCGAATTTATTTACAAATTCCGAAATTAATTTTTCAGGCAGGGGATAGGTCATGGTTAATTTCAATATGCTTATATCATCGCCGAATACTTCTTTTACGTACTGATAACTTACACCGCTGGTTATAATACCGAATTCTTTAATACTACCCCATACAATTTTATTGTACGAAAAGCTTTCACTGAAATCTTTTAAGGCCTTTAATCTTTCTTCTAAATCCAATCTCCTTCTTCTTGCAAATCCGGGGATCATTGCGTATTTTTGCGGATTTTTTTTATAAGCCGCAAGTTCCCTTTTTATTCGCTCTCCCAGCCGGACTATCCCCCTGCTATGGGCAATCCTGGTCGTTATTCTGAATAAAACCGGGATATCGTATTTTTCACTTACTTCCAAGGCTATGCCAATAAGGTCTTTTGCTTCCTGACTATCCGAAGGCTCAAACATGGGAATCCTGGCAAAAGGAGCGTAGTTTCTATTATCCTGTTCATCCTGCGAGCTATGCATACCGGGATCATCGGCACTCACAAGCACGAGCCCTCCATTTACCCCCGTGTAAACAAGGGTAAACAATGGATCCGCAGCTACATTTACCCCTACGTGTTTCATAGAAACTAGGCATCTGGCTCCCGCAAGGCTCGCACCCGCAGCCGATTCTAATGCGACTTTTTCGTTAGGAGCCCATTCTGCATGAATTTCTTTGTATTTTGCTATATTCTCGAGAATTTCGGTACTGGGAGTACCGGGGTATGCAGAAGCAAAGATTACGCCGTATTCGTATGCCCCCCTTGCTATAGCTTCATTTCCGGTTAAAAATTCTTTTTTCAAATCTTTCCACCCCTCTTTACTAAGCATGCCAGAGCAATTGAAGCAAGTTTTGAAAAACTGCTATCTGCCCTGGAGGAAAGGACTATAGGTGCCCTTGCACCCAGGACAATTCCCGCCATCGCTCCATTTGCAAGAAAGGATAAAGATTTCCCCAGGGCATTTCCGGCTTCGATGTCGGGAACGAGCAAAAGATCCGCATCACCGGCTACCGGGCTTTTTATCCCTTTATGAATAGCGGCATCTTTATTTACCGCATTGTCAAGAGCTAAAGGCCCATCAATTAAGGCTCCTTTTATTTGATTTCTTTCTGCCATTTTACTTATTATCGCTGCATCCACGGTAGCGGGCATTTTTAAAGAAACGGTTTCTACAGCGCACAGCACCGCCACTTTGGGTTTTTCATAACCCAAACAATGAAGTGCAAAAATTGCATTTTGCAAAATTGATATTTTCTCTTCCAGCGTTGGTGAAATATTCACTCCCCCATCTGTTAAAAATAATAATTTGTGGTAGGAAGGGACTTCGAAGGCTGCCATGTGGCTGAGTAGTGCTCCCGTTCTGAGCCCCGCTTCCGGGTCCAGGACGGCTTTCATAAAAGCAGCGGTGTCTATAAGCCCTTTCATAAGCACCTCTGCAGCATTTTGAGAAACAAGATTTACTCCTTGCTTTGCTGCCTTTTCGACAGGGCAGTCTAAAATCTCATCTTCTTCAAGCATTAATCCTACCTCTCCTGCCTTTTTTAATATATCTTCTTTTTCCCCTACCAGTATGGGTTTAATAAAACCCATTCCTTTGGCGTCCCTTATAGCTTCAAGCACAGGTTCGTCCGCTGCCTGAATTACGCTTACCTTTACGGGGGGAAAGGCTGCAAGTTTCTCAAATATCTCTTTAAAGTTTTTAATCAACGTAATCACCCCCGTATTCCTGCACTTTTTCTTTTCCATTGATTACCCTTAATGCAGCTTCCGCAAGAGCCAGCATTTCTTCTTCCCCGGGAACCCTTTCTACTTTTGCTATAAAACCCACCCTTTCCTTAATCTTTTCGCAAATGTATTCGGATTTTGCTATTCCGCCGGTAAGGATAATGTAATCCACTTCCCCTTTTAAAACCGTAGCCATTTCCCCGATTGTCTTGGCTATCTGATATATCATAGCATCAAGAATTAGCCTTGCCCTGTTATCTCCACTTTTAGCCCTTTCTTCAACTTCTTTAACATCCTTTGTTTCAAGATATGAATAAATTCCTCCTTCATGAATAAGCTTTTTTATCATTTCTTCCTTCGTGTATTTTCCAGAATAACATAGTTCCACCAGCTCCAGTATCGGAAGGCCGCCGGCTCTTTCGGGGGAAAATGGGCCTTCACAGTTGGCGCTATCCACATCCACCATGCGCCCTTTATTGACCGCTGCTATTGAGATGCCACCGCCGAGATGCGCCACAATAAAATTTTTTTCTTTAAAGGAAAAACCGTATTTTTCTGCGGTGGAAAAAATGACCCTCCTGATATTCAGAGCGTGGGAAAGGCTTTTCCTTTCAATCCCTGCAAGTCCAGAAATCCGTGCCACTTCTTCCATTTCATCCACCGACACCGGATCTATTACATAAGCGGGAATATCGAAATTTTCGCTTATCCTTTTTGCTATAAACGCCGCTACATTTGAAGCATGTTCTCCTGCCACCGCATTTTTTAAATCCGATAACATTAATTCATTAATGGCGTAAACTCCAGCTCTTACCGGTCTTAGAATTCCTCCCCTTGCAGCTATAACATCAAAATCGGAAAAATTTAACCCTCTTTTGAAAAGTGCTTCTTTTATAGCCTTGTACCTTAATTCTTCCTGTTCAATTACTTTATTAAAAGCCTTAAGTTCTTCATAATCGTGCAAAACATTTTCGGTGAGTATCTCCCTGTGATCTTCGAATACGGAAATCTTAGTGGAAGTTGATCCCGGATTAATGGCGAGTATCCTGCTCACCCATATCCCCTTTCCTGTTTGAATTTTATTTTATTAAATTATTAGAGAAATTACAATGGTTTTTATTTTGGAATATAATTTGTTTTCATTCTGCCAATAATATTTATCCTTTCCTCCGCTAACTTATCCGCCACTTTATAGGTGGGGATATTTTCTGCTCTGCTTATCGTAAAGATTTTTAATAAAATATTGTATATAGCTTCGGTCTTTTTCATTACCCTTTCCTTTCTTTTTTCTTTATTTTTCCCTTCTAATTCATCCGCTACCTGAATAAGTCCTCCCGCGTTAATTACGTAATCGGGAGCATATAAAATTCCCATTTGATGAAGCATGTCCCCGTGCTTTTCCTCTAATAACTGGTTATTAGCGGCCCCGGCAATAATTTTGCACTTTAACTTTTTTATCGTCTCGTCGTTTATTATTCCACCGCGGGCACAGGGTGAAAAAATATCGCAATCTACTTCGTAAATTTCTTCTGCAGAAACAGCCTTTATAAAGGGGTATTTCTGCAACAACTTTGTAACATTTTCTTCGCTTATATCCGTAACAGTTATATCTTTTACTCCTTCATTAACGAGAAAATCCACAAGTATAGAGCCTACTTTACCGATACCCTGAATTGCGATTTTTCTTCCCATCAAAGAAGCATCATTATAAACTACTTTGCAGGCAGCTTTCATACCCATATAAACACCGTAGGCTGTGGGTTCTGCCGAATTTCCGCTTCCGCCGTATTCTTCGGGCAGACCTACCATATAATCCGATTCCCTGCTGGCATAGACAAAATCCATCCCGGTTGTCCCAAGATCCGTGCCGGTGAAATAACGCCCTTTCAGCATCTGTACAAACCTTCCCAGAGCTCTAAAAAGCCCTTCGGATTTATCCTTTTTTGGATCCCCTATTATGACCGTCTTTCCTCCGCCAAAATCCGTATCAGCTATAGCGCACTTATAGGTCATTCCTTTTGCAAGCCTCATGGCGTCAAAAAGGGCTTCGTCTTCAGTCTCATAAGGCCACATGCGGCAACCGCCGAGAGCGGGACCCAAGGTGGTATCATGAATAGCTATTATCGCTTTAAGTCCGGTGGTTTTGTCGTAATTGAAAATAATCTGCTCAAACCCGTGTTTTTCCATCTCTTTAAATATATCTATTTTCATCCTTATTCCCCCATTATTATTTTTAAAAAGTTTTTCAGCTTATATTTTAAATTAAGCAATAATTGTGCCACAATTAAGAATAAGATAAAAATGACAAAAGGTTTTGATAACGTTTATTTTAATATACATTTTTTGTATACTTTTATTTACTTTTTATTCGCCCGGCTAAACAAACAAAAAAAGAGAACAAAAAATGTATAATTTTGTTCTCTTTTAATTCGCCTTTTCATCAATTTTTAAATAAAGCGACCTACGGGTAATCCCGAGTTCCCTTGCTATATCCACTTTCTTCTTTTTACCTTTAAGGTAATAATCAAAGACCTTTTTCTCAAATTCTTTTTTAATTTCCTTCCATTTTTTATTCTTTATATTTATGGAAATGACGCCATCTTCTTCTTTATTTTTCTCCTCTTTTAAAATATTGATGGGGGGAAGGTGTTCCTTTTTTATTTCCTTTTCCGAAATATCCATATTTATCATTGCTCTGCTGATGACATTTTCCAGTTCTCTGACATTACCCGGCCAATCATAGGAAAAAAGCAGTTTCAATGCCTCATCGGATATATTATTTACACCTCTGCCGTATTTTTGATTCAGCCTTTTTAAAATATGACGGCAAAGAAGGGGTATATCTTCTTTTCTTTCCCTGAGGGGCGGTATTTTAATCGATAATACATCCAACCGGTAAAATAAGTCCTTCCTGAAGTTACCCGCTTTTACCTCCTCCTCTAAATCCCTGTTGGTCGCGGCTATTACCCTTACGTCTACCTTTCTTGGTACCGTAGCCCCTACCCTTATTACTTCCTGTTCCTGTAAAACTCTTAATAATTTCGCCTGTGCCGGCAGGGAAAGTTCGCTTACTTCATCGAGAAATATGGTGCCGCCATCAGCTTCTTCAAAATAACCTTTTTTACCCTTTTTAAGGGAACCGGTAAAAGCTCCTCCTTCATAGCCAAAAAGTTCACTTTCCAGAAGATCCTTATTAATAGCAGCACAGTTTACCCTTACAAAAGGACCCTGGGACCTTTTGCTAAGGTTGTGTATGGCATGGGCAAAAAGTTCCTTCCCTGTACCACTTTCCCCGGAAATCAATACTGTAGCAAAAAATTCTGCACAGGCTTTTGCCCTTTCTTTTGCTTTTATAATAGCTTCACTTTTTCCGACAATATCATCAATGGTATAAGTGGGTTGGAGGTTCTTAAGAAGCTGGTTTTTATGCTCCAATTCCCTGGAAAGTCTTTTTATTTCGGAAATGTCGTGCATAACACCGACGCTGCCCACCAGCTCTCCATCGAGAAATATTGGGGTAGCACTGCAAAGGACTTCCTTTTTTTCCGGCCCTACCCTCCTTAGTTCATTCAAGATAGGGCGCTTTTCTTTCAAAGATTTCATTAAAATACTTTCCTTTTCCGCAATATCTATATTGGCAGGTTTCCCCAGTACATCCTCCTGAGAAAGTCCACTGATTTCGGTATAAGCCCGGTTTACCATCACGCATAAGCCCTTCTCATCCGTTACCATTACAGCGTCAGGTATAAGGGAAATAATTGTTTTTAATAACTGAGCCACATGTTCCGAATTTCCGTTTAACTTTACCGTCATTTTATCACCCGTATACAATTTTATACTTTTTTAAATTAATTGTATATACTTTTATTTATTTCGTAAATCCTTAACCCTTTTTGCCTTTCCCTCAAATCTGGCAAGGCTTTTGGGTTCTACCAGTTTTACATTTGCATCGATTTGAATAACCGAGCGCAATTTATTTTTAATAAGATTCCTGAGCTCTTCCAGCTTATGATATTCATCCAAAACATCGGGGTCTGCCAGCTCCACATTTACCGTCAATTCATCTAAATGTCCTTTTTTGGTAACTACTATCTCATAATGGGGCCCTATGCCCTTTATGCTCATAAGAACGCTTTCAATCTGAGAAGGATATACATTCACACCCCTTATAATAAGCATGTCATCGGTTCTTCCTTCTACAGAGCTCATTTTTACCAATGTCCTGCCACACTTGCAGGGCTCCGGATTTAAGCTCGTTATATCCCTTGTTCTATATCTTAAAAGGGGCATTGCCTCTTTGGTAAGGGTGGTAATGACCAGTTCTCCTTTCTGTCCGTAATCCAGCACCTTCCCGGTATTGGGGTCAATTATTTCCGCCAGAAAATGGTCCTCGGCAATGTGAAGACCATCTTTTTCTTCACATTCTCCCGATACCCCCGGTCCTATTATTTCACTCAGTCCGTAATTCTCGGTAGCGTTTATTCCAAAGAGTCGTTCAATTTCCTTCCTCATCTCTTTTGTGGAACCTTCAGCTCCAAAAAGGCCAAGCCTTAATTTTAAATCTCCCTTCTTAATGCCCATCTCCATCGCCACTTCCGCCATATATAGGGCATAAGAAGGTGTACTTACGAGAACGGTGGAGCCGAAGTCCTTCATGATAGTTATTTGCCTTTCGGTATTCCCGCTGGAGATGGGGACTACCGTTGCTCCTATTTTCTCCAGTCCGTAATGCAGGCCAAAAGCCCCGGTAAAAAGCCCGTAACTAAAAGCAATCTGTGCCACATCCTCTTCCCTGACTCCTGCCATATAAGCAATCCTCGCCACCAGTTCCGACCAGGTATCCAGATCCTTTTTTGTATATCCCACCACTGTAGGCCTTCCGGTCGTCCCCGAGGACGCATGAAGCCTTACCACCTTTTTTAGAGGTACCGCAAACATCCCATAGGGATAGCTCTCCCTTAAATCCTCTTTAGTAGTAAAGGGTATTTTTTCTATATCCTTTAAATTTTTTATATGCTCAGGCTTTAATCCGATATTGTCAAAGGTTTTTTTGTAAAAAGGTACATTTTCATAAGCGTAATTTACTATTTTTTTTAACCGTTCAAGCTGCAATTCTTCCAATTTTTTTCTCGGCATAGATTCAATCTCTTTAAAAAGCATTCTTTAAATCCCCCTCGCTAATTTATTTTATTAAGTTTTATCTAAAATAAAATTTTTACCGAATAAAAAAACTCGCCCCAAAAAGGGGCGAGTTTCCTCGCGGTACCACCCTACTTGATTTATTCCGGTAAACCGGAATAAATCCCCTCATGTTCCTTTAACGCGGAAAACGGCCCGGCCTACTTTTTTTCAGCCTGCGGTTACGGGAATGTACTTCATCCGCAAACCTGCCGGCTCGCACCCACCGCCAGCTCTCTTATAAGGTATTACGGACTACTCTTTCCCTCATTACCTTTATCCGATTAAATTATTACTTTATAAAATCGTTCAAATGTTATTAATTATTTTAATGCTATCGATTCTTATTTGTCAAGGGGGATTTAGAAGAACCCCAGAGCTCTTTTGAGAATTTTTGCGCTGCCTCTTTTACCAAGACAGCAAAATAATCTAAATCCCTTTTCCCCTCATCTATTCTAAATTTTGGTATTGCTATACTCATGGCTGCAATTGGCTCTCCATGCCTGTTAATTACAGGTGAAGCAACGCATATTAATCCTTGCACATATTCTTCATTATCAATGCTGTATCCTCTTTCTCTGATCTTTTTTAGTTCTCTCATTAATTTATTTAAATCATTAATAGTATTTGGAGTAAATTTTTTCAGGGGTTCGTCTTTTAAAAGCTCCAGCACTTTTTGTTCGCTCATATATGCCAGTATGGCTTTCCCCAACCCGGTACAATAGCACGGAAGCTTTTTACCGATTTCCAATGCTACTTTTATAGTTTCGCTACTTTCAATTTTATCAATGTACATCACATATTTTCCATCTAAAATTGCAAGATTAACCGTCTCATGACTTTTTTCAGCAAGCTCCTCCAAATAAGGCTGTGCCTGACGTCTTAACCCCAATCTTTCAATTGTCCTATTCCCCATTTCAAACAGTTTGAAACTGTTAGAATACCTTCGGTCTTTATCATTCTGAATTACATAACCTTTTTCTCTTAAAGTAGTTATCAATCGGTGGACGGTGGTTTTTTCCAATCCAAGTTTTGTACTTATTTCTTTAATGCTGAGTTCTCCTTCTTCATCAAGAAGCTCAATTATCTCAAGTGCTTTTATTACCGACTTTACCAAATTTTTATTATCCATATTTCCTCCTATAATAAATGATCAAGCCCTAATTCGGCTAACTTTTCCTTGGTAGGCACCCCTTCTTCAGACCAGTTCCTAAGCCTGTAGTACTCCACCAGCATCCTATTGATATAAGGTATTACTCCCGCCGTCCTACCGGTTTTCTTGTCGTGAATACCAAGCCTTGGTGGCAAGCAATCATCTTTCCTTGTAACCCCAAGCTTAAAATTAAACATCCTTTTTAAATTAAAGTTCCTTTCTCCCACTTTTATGAGTAAACTTTCATTAAATGATTGACCGCTTACGCTTGATAACCAATCCGCTATTATATTAGGACCTACTTTACCCCTTATCAAAAATTTACATAAACCTGAAGCATTAAAAATTTCCATATAGTTTTGCATTAGAACGGCAATCTCTGCTTTGTTTTCTGCACCGTGAAAGTCGTAATCTTTATGAAACCCTAAGGATGATAATGGAAATACTCCTTGTTCAGCCATATAGCTCAAAGCTTCTAAATGACATGCTCCACGGTTTGCAGTAGCATAGTTTACCGCCATTGACGTAAAAGCTCTCGGATCATGGTACGCACATTCCAATCCCTTAGTCTCTACAGCAAACTCCTTTGCCAGCCCTCCTATTTCATTTGATGCACGTTTAACCCCTTGCCCTAAAAACTTTCCAAAAGCAGTGTTTTGACCTATAAGCTCTACTAATTTTATAATAACTTCTCCATTTCCCCAATTCAATTCCAATCCACCGGTATCTTTTTTACTTATTAATCCATTTTCGTAACATTCCATTGCCCAAGCAATCACAGATGATGTGGATATAGTATCAAGACCATATCTATTGCAAAGGTCATTAGCTGCTATTATTACGTTGATATCATCGTTTAGAAGATTTGCACCAAAGCCGGCGCAGGTCTCATACTCAGGTCCATGGGCTATCGTTTCCTTGTAGGGACCTATAAAAACCTTTACATCTTTTCCGCACCTTATGGGACATGCAAAGCACCCGTAATGTCCTGCAAATGCAGTTTTTGCTATATACTGCCCACAGGTCTTTGAAGCTCCTTCTTCCCAGGCTCCAAGAGACCAGTTCCTTATAGGGAGGTCTCCAAACGCTTCCACGGCCTGGACTCCACCTGCAGTCCCAAATTCTCCCAACATCTTCGTGTTGTTTTTGATAGTTTGTAAGATCTCCTTCATATTTTTCATCAATCTTTCTTTGTCAGCTAAATTTGGCTTTTTAGTGCCTTTTACTGCAATAGCCTTTATATTTTTAGAACCCATTACCGCCCCTATTCCAATCCTTCCTGCAGCCCTGGCTTCCACACCACCTACTATAATCGAAGATATCAATACCATCTTTTCTCCAGCAGGCCCTATGGAGGCTACTTGAAATTTTTCTCCTTCTTTTTTCCTTATTACTTCTGTCGTCCTGTATGTATCATACCCCCATAAATAACCGGCATCCTTTATTTCGACTTTTTCGTCTTCTATGACGATATAAATTGGGTTATTAGATTTTCCCCTAAGTATTATGCCATCATAACCTGCCTTTTTTAATTCTGCTCCAAAGTACCCTCCTACCGTAGCCTCTCCCCAATATCCTGTAAGGGGAGATTTTGCGCATATGCTCATTTTACAGCTGGTAGGTGCAGGGGTACCCGTGAGCATCCCGGTCATAAAAATAAGTACATTATCGTTACCTAATGGATCTACATTGTAAATTTTTTCCTCATACATCAACCTTGCGGCAAGTCCTGAACCTCCAAGATGTTCAAGCCAAAGATTTTTCGGCAATTCTTTCTCTGCTATTTCCTTTTTCCCTAAATCAACTTCTAAAACTTTGCCCCAAATTCCATATATCATAAAATCTTAACCTCCTTTACAGTAAAACCCTTTTGTCATAAGTCTCTTCGATTGTCAAAACAAGGTTTGTAAGCACTTTATTTACAGGAGTAGGAATACCCAAAATTTCCCCTTCTCTAACAACCGCCCCATTAATTACATCAATTTCCGTCTTTCTTTTTTTAATAATATCTTGAAGCATTGAAGAAATATTTTCTTTTGTAAGCTTGCAAACTTCCTTTACCTTTTCTACCGGGTCTGCGTAAACAATTTTTATACCTTTCGCTTTTGCTACCTCTACAGCTTCATATACAGCCATCTTCAATATCTCTTCAGAAGCAGGATGGTTAACTATTTCTCCGTTTTTTACACCGATTATTGCAGTAATAGCATTTATTCCAACGTTAATTATCAATTTGCTCCACATGAGACTCATTATATCATCCTTTATACAGCATTTTATTCCCGCTTTATTGAAAAGCTCTTCTATAGTTTTAAGCCTTTCTGTAATCCTCCCGTCAATTTCACCTATTAAAGTCTCCCCTTCCCCTGCGTGTCTTATATGTGCAGGTCCTATCAAAGTAGACCCCTGGGATGTTACTCCCGCTATTACTCTTTTTTCTCCCACCATTTTTTGCAATTTTTCCACATTCCCCAGCCCGTTCTGTAAGGTAATAACTACCGTTTTTTCCCCGATCAAAGAAATAGAGTTTTTTATAGCTTCCTCCGTATGCGTAGACTTAACAAAAACAATTACCAAATCCGCTTCCCCAACCTCTTTTGCATCAGTAGTCGCCTTAATATTTGTTATATTTTTTTCTCCTTTTATCCCTTCTATTAAAAGCCCTTTTTCATTTATAGCCTTCACATGTTCTTCCCATACATCCAAAAGCCATACTTCATTTTTTCCTACAGCCAATAGTCCTCCAAACAGACACCCCATTGCTCCAGCTCCCAGCACAGCAATCTTCATTTTTAATCACCTCATGTTTTTTCTTTTATGTCTTTATAAGATTTTATTCCTCCTATTCCTCCGGCATTGACAACAGCTTTAATGACAGCCTGTGCCATTACCTCACAGGCTAAGCTCCCAACAAGGTTTATGTCTGCCTTTAAATCGGAAGTAGAAAGGGCATATATAGTATCCCCATCATACATGGTATGACAGGGCCTTATAGTTTTTGCAAAGCCGTTATGAGCCATAGATGCAACTTTTTTCGCTTCAGCTTTTGTAAGCCTTGCATTTGTCGCAACAACACCTATTGTTGTGTTTCCTATGAATACATTTTTATTTTGTTGATTCACACCAATGCTTTCCATTATTTTCAATGTATCCGCGAAATCCTCTAAATTATCTTTTAAAGCACCTGCGATGATTTGCCCGTTTCCGGGGTCAACAACATCTCCGAAGGCATTGACGGCAACAATTGCCCCTACCACCAGATCCCCCACCCTTTTTGCAAAGGTGCCAAGTCCGCTTTTCATGCAGTTTTTCATTCCCAATATTTTTCCCACCGTTGCCCCGGTCCCCGCTCCCACATTTCCTTCCTCAATGTATTCATCAGTAGCTATTTCACAGGCTTTATACCCCATCTCTTTGTCAGGCCTTACTTTATAATCTCCAACCGTGAGGTCGAACAGTACAGAAGCGGGCACAATGGGTACATGAGTAACACCCACATCAAATCCTATGCCTTTTTCCTCTAAATACTGCATAACCCCCGATGCACCATCCAATCCGAAAGCACTGCCGCCCGCAAGGAACACCGCATGGACTTTTTCCACAAGGTTTTCAGGCCTTAAAAGATCGGTTTCCCTGCTTCCCGGTGCCCCTCCTCTTACATCAACACCGCAAACAGCTCCTCTTTCGCATAAAATAACTGTACAGCCCGTCAGTGCTTCCAAATCACTTATTTGACCTACCTTTATACCCGGAACTTCTAAAATGGTATTTTCTTTTGTTTTCATCAAACCACTCTCCCCGTATTCCATATTCCATTCGCACTTTTGTTACCCATTTTTTAAATTTGAAATTATCTTATTATTAATTGATCTCATTATATTATTGGTTTTTTGTTTTTGTAAATTAATCTTAATGTTTCAACAAAAAGGTGTCAAGGTAAAAAAATTTTAATTCTCCTTGACACCTTTATTTTATATTTTTTATTTATCACGCAGCAGTCATAACCTTAATAATCGCAAGTAACACACCAGTAACCCCTTCACCTCCTAAAAACCCTGAAGAAATTAACGTCCCGTTTTCGTTGGAATTCGGGTATTTTTTGTCCATAATAAACCTCACAATTCCTCCTAATCCCGCAGTAGTGGATATCACCATTGGGAGGTACATACCTATACCGATTGTCATACCCGGAATCTTAATAAAATAAAGTATAGCACCTAGTAAAAGCCCAACTATGAATGCAAAAGGATTTGGTAGCCCCTTTACCATTGTAGAAACCGCATATGCTTGAGGAGCCACCAACTCGGTTCCGGGACCCATAGAACCATAGGCATTATGCATTATAAACAGTACAACTACAGATACAAAAGCACCAATTAATCCCCCAACTCCTTCCGATATCAGCTGAGCTTTAGGTTCCGTCTTTAATATATATCCAGCTTTGAAATCCTGCAAAGCATCACCTGCAAGCCCGCAGGCAACCGCAACAACAGCAGCGATTAAAAAAGATTCTATAAAACCGAGTTTTACAAAAATCTTTATAAAAAGCAATACCAATATACCGAATATTTCCATAGGATTTATGCCCGTTTGACCTGTAATAGTTGCAGCCATTGCAACTGTCACCCATACACCTATTATAGTAAGAATACTCGAAATTAGACTCATTTCAGTCAAAAATGTCAATATCAATGCAGCCAAAGCAAAAACAAAAGGTGCCCACCTCATATTTACTTCGCCTTTTTCAACTTCACCCTTTATCATTGGCGCAAAAATCTCCTTTGCCTTAGGTAAAACTCCTTTAATAAGGACACCCACGCCGGAACCTACTATTAAGCCAATTCCCATGCTGTTTTTAAAGGCAGTAGCAGCATCTACACTTGAAAAAATACCAGAGGATACTCCTAATGGAATTATCAAAAAGTAGCTTAAAACAGCTCCCAAAAACCAGGTCCCCATGTATAGAGGCCCTATTATATATCCTATCCCAGCAGCCATAGGAGATAACCAGGCACCAAAAAATATGTTTTTCGCAAAAAGCGTTTGTGAAGTCAGTGCTGCAGGTATCACTCCAAATTGATCCCTTAAAGCTGTAAAAATAGCTGCAAAACCAAGCGAAGAAAATAAATACCTTCCTTTTTTGCCACCTTCATCACCGGCGATTAATGTCTGCGAAGCTGCTATTCCCATAGGAAAAGGCAGTCTTTCTCCTTCAATAAAATGCTTCCTAATAAGCCCAGTAAATATCAAGCCCAAAACAGTTCCGCATAAGGTAACTACTACCAGGGTAAAAAAGCTGACTTTAGCTTCCGGATTTACCATCCATATACCCGGTATGGTAAATGCCAAACCTCCCGCAACAAGGCCTCCTGCTGACATAGCTGTATGAGTTACATTTATCTCATTAATATTAGTTTTACCCAAAGCTTTCAAAATGGTTAACGACAGTATAGCAACAAAAATTGTAGGCCAAGGCAAAGCACCCATGCGAAGAGCAACATAAGTGGAACTTGCAGTAATTACTACAGAACCAATAGCTCCTAAAACTATAGACCTTAAAGTAAGTTGATCTTTAAAAGTCTCAGCATGCCTGATTTTGCTTTCATTTTCTTTTTCCACTCAACAATACCTCCTCAGTAAAGTCTTTTAAGTTCCTCCTCGTCAACCCCTTTAAAAACAAACTCATCGCTTGGAAATTTTCCTTCTTTTACCTCTTTTTTAAATTCTTGCAGTGCCTTCAAAATTTCTTCACCCAAATTAGCATATCTTTTTACAAACTTAGGCAGAAACTTTTCAAAGAGTCCTACCATGTCATGAAACACCAGCACCTGACCGTCGCAATATCTACCGGCTCCTATTCCTATCGTAGGAATTTTTACTTTTTCCGTTATTAATTTCCCTACCTCTTCTGGCACGCATTCAATAACCAAAGAAAAAGCTCCGGCTTCTTGAAGTGCAAGAGCATCCTCCAATAAGGATTTAGCAGAATCCACAGTTTTCCCTTGAACCTTAAACCCGCCTAATTTAGAAATAGTTTGCGGAGTAAGACCAATATGGCCCATAACAGGAATTCCACCATCTACAATGGATTTAACCTTATCAGCCACTTCCTTTCCACCTTCCAACTTAACTACATCACACCCCCCTTCTTTCATTAACCGAGTTGCGTTGTAAACCGCCTGCTCGGGTGATTGATTATACGATCCAAAAGGCATGTCGCCTACTATCATCGCATTTGGCGCTCCTTTTGCCACCGGCCTTATATGGTGTATCATCTGCTCCATAGTGACAGGGACAGTAGAGTCAAGTCCAAGCACAGTCATTGCAAGCGAATCACCTACTAATATGACTTCTATACCCGCTTTATCGACAAAATAAGCTGTCGGGTAATCATATGCTGTAGTCATGGTTATCTTTTCGCCTGTTTCTTTCATATTTTGTAACTTTTGTATCGTTACCTTTGCCAATTTAATCTCCTCCCGTAATTAAAATATTTAAAATATTTTAGTATGCCTTATATATTTTTGAAATGCTCTCTTTTATTACATTAAAAGCATAATCCAACTGGTCCTTTGATATGATTAGAGGCGGCTGTATCCTTATTACGTTGCCGTTAACGCCTCCTAATCCCACGAGGACGCCATTTTCCCTGCAATGATTTCTAAGCATGCCTGCTTCCTCTGCTGCTGGAGTTTTATTATCATCTTTTACCAATTCCAATCCTATCATTAATCCTTTACCTCTTACATCGCCTATTATCTTAAACTCTTCTTTCATCTCATAAAGTTTATCCATAAACCACTTTCCTTTTTCTAATACCTGAGAACATATATCGTTTTTTATAATAAAGTCTATATTGGCAATTGCGGCAGCACAGGATACAGGATTGCCACCGAAGGTGCTCAAATGATCGCCGGGTTTAAAGGAATTTGCTACTTCCTCCCTTGCAATGAATGCTCCCAATGGGAACCCATCCGCTATGCCTTTTGCCATTGTCAATTCATCAGGTTCTACATCATAATACTCAATAGCAAACAATTTACCTGTCCTCCCAAAACCACTTTGTACTTCATCCACAACAAAAAGGATTCCGTACCTATCCAATATTTTCTTGATTTCTTTGAAATATTCGGGAGGAGGTACTATTATACCTCCTTCGCCCATTACCGGTTCTGCAAAAAAGGCCGCCACGTTTCCGCTAGTGTGATACTTTATCACATCTTCTAAAAATTTTGCACACCTAAGCTCGCAATCGGGATAGGAAAGCCCAAATGAGCATCTATAACAATAAGGTGCAGGAGAAAATGCCGTACCGGAAAGGTACGGACCCCCGCCTTTTTTCCTAGCCATATTTCCGGTAATACTTAAAGTCCCTACGGACCTTCCATGGAAAGAACATTGAAGCGATATAAATTCGTAACGTCCTGTAAACTGCTTTGCAGCCCTCATTGCACCTTCATTTGCTTCTGCTCCACTGTTTGCAAAAAAGGTCTTTTTTAGCCTTCCCGGGGTAATTTGTGCTAATTTTTCCGCTAAATCAGCTACTGGCTTTATGTAATAAACATATGTACAAGCGTGAACCAATTTTTCCATCTGCTCTTTTGCTGCCTTCAATATTTCTTCGTTGCAGTGACCGGCATTTACAACAGATATACCTGAAAAACAATCTATATATTCCTTCCCATCTTCAGAATAAATAATTGCTCCTTTTGCCCGCTCAATTACAACAGGTTCTATAGCCTTTACCATGCTTGTGTTTACATATTCCTTATATTTCTGCACAGTATTCATCTTAAAATCCCCCTTTTAAAAATTTTCATTTAAAAAGTTTAAGATGCTTGCTGCATAAATCTTAGTAGTTTCCATCAACTGGTCTATACTAACGTATTCGTCTCTCTGATGTGGTATTTCTCTTTCCCCGGCTCCTATTACAACTACCGGTATGTTCTTCCACGCACGCAAGAATGTACCATCGGTAGCCCCAGGTACACCGTTGTAAACAGGCTCACTTCCCGTAACCTTTGTGTAAGCCTTTTCTACAGATTTAACTATCGGATCGTTCCTTTCAGTACTCACACATGGTCTTTTTTCTATGACCTCGTATTCGCAGTCAAAATTTTCTACTTCTTTTTTTAATTGATTAAAAATTTCTTCTATTTGCCCTAAAAGTACCTCTTCCTTTTGCCCAGGAATTGTCCGTAAATCGTAAGCAATTAAGCTGTCTTCGGGAACCACATTTAACTGCCCTTTTCCGTTCGAAGGCGACATAACCACAGTCGGAGTTATACTGGGAAATCCTAAATACTTGTGACGTCCTAACCTTTCTTTTTCCTTTTCTTCTAATTCTTTAAGCTTTAATATCACATTTGCCATCCCTATATTGGGATTTATCCCAGCATAGGGCATGCAACCATGGGCCATTTTCCCTTTTATCCTAACAAGAATTCTTATTGCACCTTTTATATCAAGACATATATTATTGTCCACAGGCTCGCAAATTATTGCTCCATTTACGTCATCAGCCCAGCCGCGCCTAATAAAATCCTTTATGCCTGTCATCATACCCTCTTCATCAACGGGTATACAAAGAATTATCTTTCCGGGGAAAGAAATCCCTGAATCTTTTATAGCTTTAGCCGCAATTATAGAAGCTGCAAGATTACCTTTAGTATCACATGCCCCCCTTCCGTATATTTTCCTATCAACAACTTCTCCTTTAAAAGGGTGATATTTCCATTTACTTGCATCCCCGGGTGTAACCACATCTGTATGACCTTCCAAAAGTATCGTCTTTCCCGGCATATTGCCCCTTAAAACGGCAATCACATTAGGCCTTTTTGGTGCCGCCTCTTCAATGTAGACTTCAAATCCCACTTGTTTAAGCTTTTCGTATATATATTTTGCTACCTTTTCTTCATTCGCATTATCATCCAATGGGTCATACACGCTGGGTATTTCTATAAGTTCTTTAGTAAGCGAAACCAAATCATCTTCTTTAATAAACCTCATCACACTATTTATTACTTCGTCCAATTTAACCACTCCCTTAAAATATATAAGCCATTACTAAACCCTTTATAATACGTATTCATTTTGGTTTTTACAAAACCACCGTCATTAAAAATTTCAGCCATGGTATAGACTCTTTTATTTTATATCCTCTTTTAAATTGACCAAAACTTTTCTATTGTTTCTTCCTTAGGTGGCTTTGTCAAAATAGATACTATATAAAATGCCACAAAAGCCAATACAAGAGTAATAACTATTGGGTGCATACCAAAAGGCCTTGGCCAATACTTGCTTGTAATTATAAAACATGCCACTCCTGTAATCATAGACGCTATAGCACCTTCTGCATTTGCCCGTTTCCAATAAAGACCTAGTATTATTATCCAAAAGAAGGTAGCTTCAAGACCTCCAAAAGCAAAAAGGTTAATCCAAATTATTAAGGCAGGAGGTTTTATTGATAGCAGCAGGATAATTATACCGATTAAAGCAGTAGATAATATGCTCAAATTTACAATCTGTTTTTGTGTCGCCTTAGGGTTAATGTAATTCAAATATAAATCCTTTACTATAGTGCTTGAAATCAATATCATCTGTGAATCAACAGTTGACATTATTGCTGCAAGAGGAGCAGCTAATAAAACTCCTGCAATCCATCCCGGGAGAAGTTTTATAGCCACAAGTGGAATAACAGTATCGCTGGATAAACCTTTGGGTATCTCTGGCAAAATTGCCTTTGACGCTGCACCTACAAGGTGAAGACCTAACATAAGTACTCCAACTACCACAGTCCCAATAATCATTGCAGAATGCATAGCCTTTGAATTTTTATAAGCCATTGCCCTCAATGCATTTTGTGGAAGTCCTAAAATTCCGATACAAACCAGTACCCAAAAGGAAGATATCCACGGTACAGTAATAAATTTTTTGACCCCAAAAGGTGTAATAAGTTCCGGATTTATTTTATAAAGCGTCTGCATCACATTATAAACTCCGCCGCCTTTAGAAAATACCATTAATAATAGAATAATGGTGCCAAAAAACATCACCGTTCCCTGAACTGCATCCGTTAATACAACCGCCCTAAATCCACCATAGGTTACGTATACAAGTACAACACCGCCAAATAATATAAGCCCCCAAATGTAAGGCAAACCCGTTATAGTCTGGAATAATTTTGCCCCTCCTACAAATTGCGCGACGACCGCAACTATTAAGAAGATAACAGCCCCCAAAGATGATAACCATACAACGGCAGGATTATTATCGTATCTTTCCCTTATAACGTCAATTAAGGTAACAGCCTTTACTTTTCTTGAAATAATAGCAAATCTTTTACCTAAAATACCCAAGGTTACGTATGCAGCGGGGAGCTGGGTCATAGCAAGTAAAACCCATCCTAACCCTTGATTATAGGCCGTCCCTGGTCCTCCCAAAAAGCTGGAAGCACTCGTATATGTAGCGACTAATGTCATAGCAACCACAAAACCACCAAAATTCCTGTTGCCTAAAAAGTACTCGCTTAAGAAACCACCTTCCTTTTGTTTTGCTATCCTATTGCTGTAAAAACCAATATACAATACCACAAGTAGATATATGATAAGTGGCACCCAAATTTCTAATAAAATATCTTTGCTTAGGTTCATTTATCATCCCCTCCCAACATTTCTTTATCCAAAGGATCTAAAGGTATATCTTTAAAAACAAAAGATACAACTAAAACTACTAAGATGCTAAAAACAAAGAGGCTGACTATACAGCTCCAAAAAAACCATGCAGGAAAACCTAAAACATAAGAGTATTCATCCGGAGATTTGGAGCCTAAACCATAAGCAAAGGCAAACCACCAAATTATGTTTACAATTAGAAGAATAAATACTGTCAAGGTTTCCTTCGTTGTTTGTAGATACCTCGGATCATCTTTTACTTTGTTATTCTTCAAAATAATACCCCCCTTTATATTTTTTATTTCATAATGCGGAATATTATTCCTTTATATTTAATTTATTCTTTATTTGTCTAAAAATTCCTTTTTGTTAAAAAAATATTAATTTATTCAGTTTTTAATTTTTTATTATTTATAAATAAGCTTAAAATAATAAACTTCATCTTGACACAAAGGAGATTTAATTATAAATTTTTTCTAAGAAATAAAAAGCGCTAAACATATGAAAGGGTGAATATTTTTTTGAAAAACTCAAATAATCCTGTCCTGGAAATACTCGAATCCCTTGAAAATGCTTTATCAAAGTTAAATATCCCTGAAAAAAGAAAGGAAAAGATATCAAAAGATATTGCTGCCCAGAAACAAAGGTATGAAAAAATTAATCAAGAGGAGATAGCTGGAGAGGAAAAAAAGAAGGTATACCAGGGGATTACCGTAAAGGGTAAAGATTTACTGGAAAAATTAAAATCTAAGAATATTGATTCAAAGGAAAAAGAAAAATACATTCTATCCTTTTTACTCTATATACGGGCTGCTTATTTTGATTTTAAAGACCAATTGAAACCTTTAAATACAGGAATTCGCCTTTTTGCACTTACGTCAGCGTTATTTATCGGCCTTTCTCCCCAGTTTTTAGGAGGTGCCTTTTCTCTATTATTTTTAGTTCCTATTTTCCTGGGTCTTAATGGACTTAAAAGGCGAAGGATTTTTGGATTTAAAATGGCAATGATGATATTTCCCGTTGCTCTTGGGGTTGCGGCTCTATGGATTCGTTTTGGAATAAATGCGGTTTTAAACTTTCAAAAAGTTGTTTTTGATACCGCCCATACCCTGGGGAAACCCGTTAACATAGCCAAATTTTTTGTAATAGTGCCGCCAGTTTTTGCTTTAGTTCTCTTAGCATCTTCTTTTATCATGGCTTATTATCTTTATAAATCGAGGGAAATGTTACTATAAATATTTTTGCCCGGGCGTAAACCCGGGCATTTCCTATTACGGGAGGGGTGTATATAAATTTACAGTATTTTGCTTAAAAACTCTTTTGTCCTTTGGTTTTTGGGATTTTCAAAGATTTCTTCAGGAGTGCCTTCTTCAACTATCACTCCTTCATCCATGAAAATTACCCTATCCCCTACTTCTCTTGCAAAGGCCATCTCATGAGTAACCACTACCATTGTCATGCCGTCCTGGACCAAATCCTTCATTACATCCAGTACTTCTTTTATCATTTCGGGATCTAAGGCTGAAGTAGGTTCATCAAAAAGCATAATCTTCGGGTTCATGGCAAGAGCCCTTGCTATTGCTACCCTCTGCTTTTGTCCACCAGAAAGGGATGCAGGATAACACTCCGCTTTATCCTTCAAACCTACCCTGTCAAGAAGTTTTAAGGCTTTTTCTCTGGCCTCTTCCGGATTTTCTTTTTTCACCTTTATTGGAGCAAGGGTTACATTTTCAATCACCTTTTTGTGAGGAAAAAGGTTAAAATGCTGAAAAACCATTCCAACTTCCTGTCTCACTTTATTTATATCCACCGCTTTATGGTTTAAAGGCTTCCCTTCAATCCAAATTTCACCTTTTGTGGGTTCTTCCAGCATATTGAGGCAGCGAAGGAGGGTGCTTTTGCCCGACCCCGAGGGACCTATAATTACCACTACTTCTCCTTTGTGGATGGTATTGCTTATTCCTTTTAATACCTCTAATTTCCCAAAATACTTGTGCACATCCTTAATTTCAATCACTCCTGGCAAGCCTCCTTTCCACTACCCCGAGTAATTGGGTAAAACTCAAAGTCATAATTAGGTAAAATAGCGCTGCTGTAATATAGGGTTCGAAAGGCCTGTAGGTGTTTCCCGCAACTACCTGTGCTGCCCTTGTCAGCTCTGGAAAACCAATTGTAGTTGCAAGAGAAGAATTTTTTAATAGAGTAATAAATTCATTTCCGAGGGGCGGTATCATCTTTTTAAACGCCTGAGGAAGGATTATATACCTCATGGCCTGGGCATAACTCATACCGAGGGACCTGGCAGCTTCCATCTGTCCCTTATCCACCGCAAGTATTCCACCTCTTACGATTTCCGCTACATATCCTCCGCTGTTAATACCCAGCGCTATCACCGCAGCGGGGAATTCCGACAGAGAATATCCTGTAAGCTGAGGCAACCCAAAGTAAAATATCAATATCTGCACCAGCAAAGGCGTCCCCCTTATAACCTCCACGTATACGGTGCATAATGCGCGGATGATGAAAATCCGGGACATCTTACCCATTCCCACAAAGGTTCCGATTACCACACCCATCATGACCGCCAGGGCAGTAATTTCAATTGCTATTAATGAACCGCGAATAAAAAGTGTAATGTAGGGAAGTACTATTGTAAAATCAAGATTCCTCATCCTTATCTCCTTTCAAAGGCAAAGGGCTCCCCTCGAGCCCTTTATAATTTTTTTCAATTTTACTGTTTTGGCTTAAATTCCACAAACCACTTTTGAACCATCTTATCCAGTTCACCGCTGTTTTTCAGGTCAGTGATGACCTTATTCACCACTTCCAGCAGTTTTTCGTCTTCCTTTCTTAAAACTACCGCTTTAGCCGCATCATCCAGCAAATTGCCTACAAGTTCCAACTTATCCGAGTTCTGGGATGCGTAGGCTTTTGCTACCGCAAAATCCACAATAACCGCATCCACCTTTTTATTGAGAAGGTCAAGAACCGCCGTATCTACCTTGTCAAACTGCTTTAGTTTTGCACCCTCGATCTTTTTGGCAATTTCTTCTCCGGTTGTCCCGAGCTGAACGCCCACCGTTTTGCCTTTCAAATCATCTTTGCCGGTTATACCGCTGCCTTTATAAGTTATTATTTGCTGTCCACCCTGAATATAGGGTATGGAGAAATTTACGCTCTTTTTTCTTTCTTCGGTTATAGTGAATCCCGCTATTCCCATATCCACCTTTTTCGTTAAAACCGCCGAGATTATCGTATCAAAGGACATATCTTTTATTTCCAGCTCTACTCCCAGTTCTTTTGCAATAGCTTTAGCAAGGTCTATATCAAAACCGGCTATTACGTCTTTGCCCGAAGAAATATCGTGAAATTCAAAAGGCGGATAGTCCGCACTGGTACCTACAACCAATTTTCCAGCTTTCTTTATAGCATCTACCGTATCTACCGGCTGATTTGAGTTATTGTTTTGCTGATTTGTTTGCTGCTGGCTTTGATTATTCTGTGAAGTTTCTTTCTGGGCACATCCGAATAAAACCGTCGCCATAAGTAAAATTACCATCAATAAAGCCGTAATTTTAAAGTATTTTTTCATAATTCTCCTCCTAAACTTAATAATTGTATATTTATTTATATTCTTGTATATTTATATATATGCTTGATGAGTATAATTATAATTGCAAATGTATAATATTGCAATAGCTCCAATAAAATTTTATTTTTCTGAAAACATTTTATGCATAAAGTAAATTACAAAAAAATAAAAGGGTCCGGAATTTCCCGAACCCTTTTGTTCTCCCTATTTAAGCGCGAACAGCCTTATGCTTCTGGAAGCACTCGCTGCAGTAGACAGGTCTGTCGTTTCTTGGCTTAAAGGGAACCTTTGTAGGTGCACCGCACTCAGCGCAAACTGCATCGTAAAGTGTTTTTGCGCCTTCTCTCCTCGAGTATTCGCGTTCGTTTCTTGTTCTGCCCTTTCTTGCGTCACGGCAGGCTTTGCACCTGGAAGGCTCGTTTTCAAAGCCCTTCTCAGCATAGAACTGCTGTTCCCCTGCGGTGAATACAAATTCTTTACCGCAGTCTTTACATACTAACACTTTGTCCTGGAATGCCATTAAAAAACCCCTCACTTATTAATAAGATTCTCCGGCATTCCTTAGAGTACCATTTTCCGGTCCTTTGCCTTCGCAAAGCATCGAAAAAATAATCCCTTTAGAATGCCTTACTCTATTATATACCTAATCTTTTTAAAAAGCAAGGAAAAAATAGAATTTCTTAGAAATTTTTTAAATTCTCCTTTTGCAATACCCAATCCTAACTCTACCAATTCTTCTTGAGAATAACTCAATCTTATGCCATTTAATTCGCATAATATAACCACTTCCCATCAATCATAGGATGATTATTAATTAGGAACTCAATATATTCTATAATTTGCATTTGAAAATCTTTTGGAAGTTCTTTAAACCGTTTCGTAAGTTTTCAAAAATATTCTATCACTTTTTATTCCTTCTTATCAATAAAAATACCTTCATCATAATTTACCTTATCATATAATGAATTATATTTTCTGGAAACATTTCTTGCTAAAAAAAGATCCTCTATTTTTTTCTCTATATTATTAAGAAATATTTTTGCAAGATTTAAAACTTCTTCATCCGTTTTTATTATTTCGTTAACTTTTTCATAGATTTCTTTTTTCATAATGCTTATTTTTTCATCTCCTAAAGCATTTAATCCTTTTTTTGATATTTTTTCATCGATATCAGCAGAAATATCCATCAATCCCTGCCTTTTATCCAGCAACAATATAAATTCTTCCACATTTTCCAAAAGCAAAGCATCTTTCATTTTACTGGTAACCGAAGAAATTTCTTCTAAATTTTCTTTTTTTTGTTGTAGCAAATTCCTCAATTCTTCCATAAATTTTCCCTTTCCATTCTGCCTTTTAATTTAACGCTATAATAAATCTATTATAATGCAAAAAGCCGGTAAATGACACCGGCTTTATAAATTTACAAGGCAGCCTTCTTTGTTTTCATTACTTCAAGGTAGGCCTCCTGCCATGCCTCCTTCAAGCCCCCTAAAATCCCTTCTACTTCCTCTAATATTTTCACATCCTTTTTAATGTTTGCATCAATCAATTTTTCATATATGAAATTGTACAGGCTTCTTAAATTCTTTGAAATCTCATAATTGGTGTCAAGGCTCATGTTAAGCTCCATCACTATATCTTCTACCCTTATTATATTGTTGTTAGCCTCCACAAAATTTCTTTCTTCTATGGATTTTTTGGCAAGTTTTAAAAATTTAAGAGCGCCTTCGTAGAGCATTAAAACGAGTTTTTCCGGCGGCGCAGATAAAATAGCATTTTGCTGATACTGCTGGTAGGCATTTATCATACTTTATCTCCTCCTCACTGTGATTGATACATACCCAGCTGATTTGCCAGCCACATGCTTTGCTGATTCATGGACTGGATCGCTTTTTCCATTTCGGTGAACTGCTTCCAGTAGCGATCCTCTACCTTTTTCAAATCCTCTTCCATTTTTGAAATTCTATCGTTTAAGCTACGGATGTTTTGAGCTATTAAGCTGTTATCGAAATACTGGGTGGAACTTCCTGCCTTTTTCGTTATGCTGTCCATTCCACTTTTTGCAATGTTGTATATTGAAGAAGTTATATTAACAAAAAGATTTGCAACCGCTTCCGGATTTTGGGATATGGCTTCTTTTAATCTTGCTTCATCAATGTATAATTTTCCTTTCTCATAATAACTTCCCGTTTTTACACCCACATCGAACAGGGTATCGAAATCAGAGGGCTGTCCTTCTACTGTTCCGTATACCGCTTGTCTTAATTTGTTTACCAGCCCGGAAAGAACCGTATCTCCCCTCAATAAGCCGCTCCTTGCCTTTTCTTCCCATTTTTTGATTTCGTCTTCCTTCAATTCTTTTTTCTGTTCATCGGTTAGCGGCAGGTAATCCCGGTATCTTTCTTCGGTCAGTTTTGAATTTATAGCACTAATTGTATCGTTATACGTGTTTATAAAATTTTTTATTGTCTCTACAACAGTATCCACATCTCTCTCGATGGTGAGGGTAGCCGTCTTGCCAGGTGCTTCTTTTTTCAATGAAAATTGTATCCCGCTTATTGTGAAGGTGTTTGTGGGTTTCGATATATCAATACCATTTATTGAAATTAATGCATTTTCGCCGAAATCCACGCTTCCAGAGGCAATTTTTAAAGCCCCCGTATTCCCAAAAAGGTTACCTGATAAATTTACTATTTCAACCTTGGCACTTAGACCCGTTTCTTTTGATTTAATCACTATCTTATCCGTTATTGCATCGTAATAAGCAGTAACCTTTGCATCCGCATCCTGATTTATCTTATTCAGTACATCGTTTAATGTGTAATTTTTTTCCAACCCTGTATCGCTAAAATCAAAAGTAAATTCCTTGCCGTTAATCTTAAATTTTATTAGTTCCCCATTATTAAGGGGATTATTTTCAAATTTATAAGCTTCATCCTTCAATTTGGCATAGATATTTATTTTCGAACTTACTCCATTGGTAAAGCCGAGGTTTCCAAGAATATTCGCAACCGACGAATTTTTTAGCACAATGTTGGGTTTATAAGCCCCGCTGTAGGATGTTCCCGGACTGAATTTAATTTGATTATTTTCTACCGAAACGGTTATCTGATCATTACCAAAAGTTGCATTAATTTTTGTTTGAATGTCATTCTTTAATTCATCAAGGGTTTTAGTGGTTCCATCATAGGTTACACCCTTTGTAAGCTCAATTGTTTTTTCCACTCCATCTAAGGAAATTACGAATTTATAATTGCTATCATTTACAGTAATAGGATTCTGAGAAAGGTCAAGGATATTTCCTAAAATATAATTTTTTGAAATCGAACCCGAACTTTCTATTTTAGCTTCTTGAGCAATCTTTTTTACTTCCACACTGTAAGTCCCCGGCATTGCAGAGGCTCCGGGTGTCGCTGTAAATATACTGTCGGGGGCGGTGCCGTCGTCGTAGGAAACCGTTGCTCTGTATTTCAAATACGTCCCCTGAAGTTTCATATTAAATGCCGAATCGTATAAAGCTTTGATCTTTAAATTAATATTCCTGTAATCCTCTCTCTGCCACTCAAGGATCTGCTTTTGCTGGTAGAGCTTATCCACTTTTTGTCTTTCGATTTTCATAAGGTCCGAAACTATCTGGTCTATATCCATTCCCGAAGCAAGGCCACCTATCCTCAATGTCCTGGAAATGCTGTCTACCATTTTACCCACCTCTTTTTATTAAACCTTCTTGTCCACAATAAGCCCTACCTGTTTCCATATATCAGCAATGAGGTCGAGGAATTTTTCGGGAGGTATTTCACTTACAACCTTATCCGTGGTTTTATCGATAACCCTGACTATTACCCTCTTGGTTGCCTCGTGAATATCAAATTCAAAGCGGGTGTTTTTGATTTCAATAGAAAGTTTTTTTAAATCTTGGATAAGGTTTTTAAAATCTTCATTTCCTTTTTCTTCATCTTTGATCATAAAATCATTTTTTTCTGATGAAATAGTATTTATCGCTTCCTCCGATTTCTGAGGTGCCTGTACCGTTTCTACCACAGATTTCATCGAAGAAAAATCCGAACCTTTTATTCCCTCTACCCGCACAAGAACCACCCTTTATAATTTTTTATGCTTTCTATAGTGATTATCGAAATAAAAATAAAAATTATTAAACTAAATTCTATCAGATTTTTGGATAAAAAAAATAATAGCCGGAGTTTTTCTCCGGTTTTTGCCTTAAATCGCTATTTTTCACAAATTTCCCCCTTTTAATCCAATAGCACAAGACCCGTCCAGGTTACCTCTCCTTCTTTAAATTCTATTTCCATTCCGACTTTTTTACAGGTTTTTATAACATCTATTCCCATAGCTTCCATAGAAGGCCTTGCTTTTTCCCTTTTTATGCATTTGGCGTTTTCACCAGTGGGGCATTTTTCGCAGAGACTGCAGGGGCCGCCTATTAATCCGGCAGCAAAGGGAAATCCCAAGGAAAAAGCTTTTTTCTCAGTTTTATATACTGCTTCGTGAAGCAGTTTAGCAAGCCGCAAAACATCGCAGGATGGTCCGCTCACCTGAATTAAAACCGCAAATATATAGTTTGAAAACACCTTTTTAAATTCCTCCATCTCGGGTACAAAAGGCGGGCACATGAGCCTTTTCCCGTATTCCCTGCACCCCGAGTGAGAGCATTGAAATCTCACCCTCTCGTCCACCACAATATCCCTGGTTTCTATGAGTTTTACCTTTGATACGCCTTCGCAATCCTTTGCAAATTCTAATACCTTTCTGGCATTTTCAAACTTTTGAATAAGGTCCATAAAAATACCCCCTGTTTTAAACACTTTCGAGGAAATCACAAAATCTTTCTAAACTTTCTTTAATTTTATTAAATACCTCTTCAATATTTCTCATTAATGGTTCCATCTTTTCCGGCAAAAAATTATGCGCATATACATTCCTAAATATATGTCTAAATGCCCTGTAATTATCCAATTCATTTTTTAGTTTAATATCGATAACTGCAGGCCTTATTTTCGGTATATCCACTGTCATTTGCCTCAGCAATTCTTGATGCCAGTTTGATCCTTGAGGTTTAATTCCATCAAGGTTTTCAGCTATAAGCTCAAATATCCTTTCAAGCCCTCCGTAAAAATCGTGAATATTTAATGCTACACTATCAAGATACAAAGTATCTTTTTGAATATGAGCCTTTTCCCATGCTTTTTTAGAACGGTCAACCGCCTTTTCAATTTCTTTTAACTCCTGTCTTATCCTTGCAGAAAGGGTTAAAAACTTATTTATCATATCAGTATCCCCTCTTTTAGAATATTTTCTCTGAGTGCAGGACTGCAATCCGACATATCCACTATATCAACTTTACAATCGGATGAAATAGATGTTGCCTCTCCTACAGCTTTATAGAAAATCTCATGGGGTATTCCTTCTACAGCCATATCAATATCCGACCATTGATTGAACATTTCCTTTTTAGTAAGCGATCCAAAAACCCATACTCTTTTTGCACCGTATTTTTCTTTAAGTAAAGAAGCTATTTTTATTGCAATTTCCCAAAATCCATTATACCTATTTTCTAATTCACGTTTTTCTTCATCAATTATTTTTTTTAAATTTTCTCTATAAGATTCTATTTCCAAAGTGTATTTTTCCCCCTTAAAGCTTGAAAAAGTAATTCTTTTATGAGGTATTTCTAATAAGATTGTATTACAAAAAAATTTTACTAACAACAAATTATAATATTGAATCTTCTACATCACTTGAACTATTATAAAAATATGTTATACTAAAAAGTAGATTTTATAGTCTACAAAAGGAAGGTGTTTAAAATTGAATAAAACAACCACAGTAAGAATTGACAAAAGTACTTATGAAGCAATTAAAAAATTATCTACAGAACTCAAAGAATCTATGCAAAGTATTATTGAAAAAGCTGTTAAAGAATATCATAGAAAAATTCTATTAGAAAATACTGCAAAAGCTTTTGCTAACTTAAAATCTAATGAAAAGCTTTGGCAGGAAGAAAAAGAAGAAAGAAATCTCTGGGATAATACTTTGGAAGACTTGGAGGAATAAAAGTGTACCCCAAAAGAGGTGAAATATGGCTTGTAGACTTAAACCCGACACGCGGCCGCGAGCAACACGGTATAAGGCCTGCAGTTATAATTTCCGTTGATGAATTCAATTCCTGCCCTGCAGACTTAGTTATTGTCGTTCCTATTACACCCAAAAACAAAAATATTCCATTGCATGTAGAAATACTTCCCAAAGAAAGCGGGCTTGATGCATTATCCTATGCAAAAACTGAAGATATAAGATCAATTTCAAAAGAAAGGTTAATAAAAAGAATTGGTATGTTACCACAAGAGAAACTAAATGAACTGGAAGAAAAAATAGGCATACTTTTGGGATTATAATTAAAACCCCGATATATTTGGGATTAAAAACTTCGGGGGCTAATAAAATGACCGAAGCTGTAAATAAAGCTCTTGAAGATTTCATAAGGAGGTATAAACTAGAAAAGCTTGCAAACCGCATCGGAAATACAGAACTTAATATAGACAAATCAGATTTGGAGGAAATGCGTAAAAATGAAATAATTATTAAAAAATATCTTTTAAATCAATCATCAAATCTTCGAAAATAGAAACTTTTACTTTGTCATCCTGAGAATAAATATCAGGCCGTCCGTATCTTTTGTTCTCCTGTAAAGTAAACACATTCAAGATTTTGTTTTCGGGTTCTACTATCCAGTACTCTTTTACCCCGTGTTTTTCGTACAAGTTAAATTTATGCAGCTTATCTTTCTGAGCAGTTGAGGGCGAAACGATTTCTACTACCAAATCAGGAGCTCCCTTGCACCCTTTCTCATCAAGCTTTGCCTCATCACAAACAACTATCATGTCCGGCTGAACCACATTTTTTATATCTTTTTCATTCTCTTCATTTTTATCTGGGAATCTCACATCAAAAGGTGCCATATATACTTCACAGGATTTATCTTTTAGATAATTAGCAAATTGATAAAAAATTTTACCTAAGGTTTTTTGATGAATTCTTGAAGGAGAAGTCATCAAGTAAACTCGGCCATTAATCAGTTCTATTCTTTGATTTTCCGGCCAATTAATATAATCCGAATAAGTATATATTCTATCCTCTTTTGGCAAAGGCATTTTTACACCTTCTTTCAAAACTACTTATAATGTTTCTTTAATATTATCAATTTTCTTACCTTTTGTAAATGCGTCCTGCTCTCCTAAATTCTGAACAATTCCATCAGCTCTTCCTTGGTTAAGTAGTTTATGAAAAGCTCGCCTTCGATTACCACCGAATTGATAAGGTCCTTCTTTTTCATCTGCAGTTCATTTATCTTCTCTTCTATGGTCCCTTTAGTTATAAGCCTGAAAACCTGCACCTTGTTTTTCTGCCCAATTCTGTGAGCCCGGTCGGAGGCTTGATTTTCTACGGCAGGGTTCCACCAGGGGTCAAAGTGTATAACCGTATCCGCTGATGTGAGGTTTAATCCCACTCCTCCTGCTTTCAGCGAAAGCAAAAATACCCGTCCGCAGCCGTTATTGAAATCATCTACTATCCTTTTTCTTTCATTAACACATGTACTCCCGTCAAGATAAGCGTATTTAATGTTCATTTCTTCCAACATTTTTCTTATTAAGGAAAGCATAGATGTAAATTGAGAAAATATTAAGACCCTCCTGCCGCTATCCATCAATTCCTGCAACAATTCCTCCAATAACTCCATTTTCCCGCTGGTTCCTTTATAATTTTCAATAAATAATGCTGGATGGCAGCATATCTGCCTTAATCTTAAAAGCCCTGAAAAAATATGCATTTTGCTTTTTTCAAAACCTTCCCGCTCTATCCTTTCTTCCAGCTCCCCTTTTATATTTTTTAAATATGAAAGGTAGATTTTTTTCTGCTGGGGAGTCATTTCAACCAAAAGGGTGGTCTCTGTTTTTTCCGGCAGTTCCTTTAAAACATCATTCTTAGTTCTTCTTAAAATAAAGGGGGATATTAACTTTTTAAGTTCCTCTAAGGCCTCATTATTTCCTTCTATTATAGGCTTTTGGTAGTATTCATTGAATTTTTTATAAGAATAAAGGTAACCCGGCATTATAAAATCAAAAATTGACCATAATTCCGCCAGGGAATTTTCTATAGGAGTCCCTGTAAGAGCAAACCTCACATTAGATTTTAATTTTTTAACCGATTTTGCATTAAGGGAATCAAAATTTTTGATATGCTGGGCTTCGTCCAATATAACACAGTAAAAGTTATGACGGATATAAAATTCGAGGTCATTTCTTAAAAGCGGATACGATGTAATTATTACATCATATTCATTAAGTTCTTTTATTAGTTTTTTCCTTTCAAAAATTGACCCGGATACTACCGCCGTTTTTAATTGAGGCGCAAATCTTGCAATTTCGTTTTCCCAGTTAAACATTAAGGTTGAAGGGGCAACTATAAGGGAAGTGTGCGGTGAAATTTTTGACTCTTTTACCGAAAGCAAAAAACTTATCGCCTGAAGGGTTTTACCAAGCCCCATATCATCTGCCAGAATACCTCCAAGCCCGTTTTCGGCAAGTATCTTCAGCCATTTAAACCCGATAACCTGGTATTCCCTTAATATCCCTTTTAAACTTTCAGGAGGTTCTACCTTTTGATACTTTGAATTTACTATATTCTCGATTATCCTTTCAAACTCTCCTGCTTGTTCAATAGACAGGTTTGATTTATCCTTTACATTGTTTAAAAACCCTAAAAATCGGTATTTTGATAGGTTTACCTTGTTTTGTTCTATATCTTCTTTTGATACATCCTCCAAAAGCTCAGCCAATTTATTAATACGGTTTTCTTCTAAAGAAATAAAAGAACCGTCTTTCAATCTAAAATACTTCTTTTTCTCCTTAATAGAATGCAGTATCTCCTCTGCCGTCCTCACATCAATGTCTTCAAAATCGGTTTTTATTTCAAGAAGATTTCCGCTTAAATAACTTACAGATGACCTTATTTTCGGGGTTTTTATGGAAAAAAGGTGTTTAATATCGGACGAATAATAAACTTCCCCCATTTGAGTAAGATTTGGCAGCACTTCTTTTATAAAAATATAAAGTTTTTCCTCATCTTGGAGCACTGCCCTTCCTCTTTCTATTGAAAAACCCGTATCTCCTAAAAGTTTTATAATATACATTTCTTTTTCATAATCCCTTACAATAAGATGCTGTAAACTTTCCTTTGTAAAGGGATTAAACTCTTCTTCGCCGTAAATAAACTTAACATCAACAGCAATTCCTTTTTTATATCCCTCAATATGCATTTTAAATTTAAGGGGTTTCCTTTCTACCGCATATTTCAGGTCTTCGGAAAGTTTTATATTTTTACATTTCTGCAGGTGCGGTAATACAGAAAACAGCTTATGTTGATTTTCTCCGGTAAATTTTAACTCATTCCAGTCTTTCAAATAAAGCCCTTTAACGATTGGAAATACTTGTTCATTATTATTTAACAAATATACCTTATCGTCCTTTAAAATAATTCTTTCTTCCCCATCTAAAGGTAATCCCATTTCCCCCTCAGGTTTAACATATATACCGTCATTATTTTTTTCTATTTTAATATTGAAAGGCAAATCGTTAACTTCAAAGCTTATTACCTTTTCGAAGGGGCTTATCATATTAACAGGTTTATTCCCCAATGCTTTAGCAACTTTCATTAAAAAATTATAATTTAAATTAACGTATTTTCCGTCTAAGAAAACATTAGGAGTACTATAAATCGTTATACTTTGTTCTATCTCATACAATTCTTTTATAATTTTTAACACTTCGGCGTCTTCTTTTGAAAACACGTGAAGAAGTGGATTAAATTCAAATAATTTACCGAAACTAAAGGGCAGATTATTTTCTATTTTTTTAATAAACTCTTTGATGTCCTTTAAAATATATAAACGTTTATCCCCAATGCGCATGTGCATGCTGCATACAAAATCATGTACATTATACTTTTTGAACTCAAAATAGTATTCCACCTTTACTTCTTGCTTTTTAATTTCGCTATTACTATTTTTAAATAGTTCCAATAAAACATAATCTTCTATGTAATAATCTTCTTTGATATCTTTGTGTTTGTTATTATTCTTTCTCGGTAGCCCTTTTTCAAAAATATGACACAAAACGGCAATCACATGCTTGCAGGCACCATCAAATTGAAAATAAGCCGGGCATGAGCACCTGTAATCCTTGATAAAATTATTTTCTATTTCGAAAAAAACATCATAATCCTCACTGCCTTTAACAACGGCATGAAGTATTTCGCCCTCAAACTTAATGTTTTTCACAGCACCTGATTCATAATAGGCAATGCCTCTTTTTACTACTTCCGGTGAAGCTATCATCCTCAAATAATCCTGATTATAAACTCCCATTTGTTTTTTCCTCCGATTTTATCTGCTTTAACAGTATATTTTCTTCTTTAATTTATAAAAATCCTTTTTTCTGACTTTAAAATTTTTAAAAAAGGAATTTGAGCAATTTTATAGAACTCATAATAATATTATAATTTTATTATTGAATAAATGGAAGGAGCGGCAAACATTATGAAAATCCTTCAGATGAAAATAACCCTTAAAGATATAAAACCTCCTGTTTGGAGGAGGATTTTGGTAAAAGATGATATAACATTTTATAAGCTAAATACGATTATACAGTATGTAATGGGATGGTCTGGATACCACCTTTATGAATTCAGGATTGGCGATATGGTAATAGGTGAAAAGGATGATGGTTGGGACCTTTACGATGATTATGAATTCAAAAATGCTAAAAGGTTCAAATTAAGCAACATGAATTTTGAACCAAAAGATAAATTCCTCTATATTTACGATTTTGGCGATAACTGGGAACACAGCATATTGGTTGAAAAAGTACTTGAACCCCAAGAAGGTATAAGATATCCGTTATGCATAGCAGGAAAAAGAAACTGTCCTCCCGAAGACGTAGGAGGCCCCTGGGGATATCAAAACTTCCTTGAAGCAATAAAAAACCCTCGTCATCCGGAACATAAATTAATGCTACAATGGATAGGAGGTTCATTTGACCCTGAAGAATTTAATATAGAAAAAATTAATCAAATCTTAAAGATGGTGAGGTAAAAAACTTTGCATATTCCCCTGCAACTTTTATGGCTTCTTCCATACTAACAGAGCTTGCAATACCTTTTCCTGCAATATCAAAAGCGGTTCCGTGATCCACCGATGTTCTTATAAACGGCAGCCCAGTGGTAACGCTTACGGTTCTTTCAAAATCCAGCGTTTTTGCAGCAATATGTCCCTGATCGTGATAAAGGGACAATACCGCATCATATCGGCCAAGCCTTGCCCAATAAAAAACGGAATCGGCAGGTACCGGCCCTTCCACCCTTATCCCTTCTTCCCGTGCTTTCTTTATTGCCGGTATTATCTCCCTCTCCTCTTCCGAGCCAAAAAGCCCGCCGTCTCCTCCGTGAGGATTCAGGGCAGCTACCGCTATCGTCGCATTTAAAAGCCCTAAATTTTTCAACGCTTTATCGCAGGCAATTAAAGTTTTATAAATATTATCCATCTTTACTTTAAAACAAGCATCGAGTAAGGATATATGCCTTGTAAGGAAAAATATGCGAAGTTTATCCACCTGAAACATCGTCAAAACATCTTCGCTTTTTGTAAGCTCTGCAAATATTTCGGTATGGCCGATAAAGTTTATTCCCGCAGCGCGAATAGCTTCTTTATTTATCGGAGCGGTGGCAACCCCGTCTATTAACCCCTCCATAGCAAGTTCAATAGATTTTTTTATATACTCAAAAGCGGCCTTTCCCGCCTCGGCTGAAATTTTCCCGAAATGTATATCATCTCTTACATTATTTAGATCCATAAGGTAAAGTTTACCAAAGGAAAAATCCTTTTCCCTCCATGTATTTATCTCATCCTCATTTATTACAATAACGTCCAAATTTATCTTTGTAACTTCCATAGCTTTTTCTATGATATTTTTTGAACCTATTACCAAAGGATTTACCTTTTCATAAATTTGTTTTTTTGACAAGGCTTTTACCACAATTTCCGGGCCAATCCCGACAGGGTCTCCCATAGTTATTCCGATAATAGGCTTATTTATCAAGCTTTTTCACTCCTTTTTTAAAACTACATTCAGCCATTTTTCATCTTCTCTGCCTTTTCTCACATCACGGGTAATTTTTATTTCTAAAATCGAAAAATACTGATGGTTTTTTAAAAGCTCGCATAAAGAACTTTCATCATAATTATTAAAAAATCTCCCGTTTCTTATTTCTTCTCCATTGCCGTATTTAAAGGAAGAATAAAAAATTCCGCCCTTTTTTAGAGCTTTATAAATCTTATTAA